>CALCWL010000091.1 GCA_937906285.1 uncultured Rhodanobacter sp.
TGATGGTGAGCAGCTCGCGGATATCGCGTTCATCGTCGATGACCAGGACGGTCTGCAGGCTCATGGTTTGTCGCGTGGTGGGGGATCATTTCCAGAATACCCGGCCCCGCGCCGTGGGGCAAAGGCCGCGCGCGCCTGTCGGTGCCCCGGCCAAGGCACCGTCGGGCGACCGGCAGGGCTTGCCGCAGGGACGTGCGGCGGTCCTGCGGCCCCTCGACCGGCTGGGCGGGTTCAGCGCGTCTCGCGGGTCAGTCGCACCTTGCCGTCGGCGTCGCGGTCGATGCGGATGTCGTGGCGCTGGCCGCGGAGGGCGACGTTCTTCAGCGTCAGCGATGTCCACGCCGGCGGCAGTACCGGCGGATACGCCTGCACCAGCCCGTCGTCCTCGATGCGCAGGCCGCTGAGGCCGTAGACGAGGCTCTGCACGAAGCCGGCCGAGCTGGACAGCAGGTAGCCGGCGTTGTTGGCGACGGTCTCGGTGCGCACGTTGAACGGCGGCTTCAGGAAGCCGACCAGGTTGCGATCGATCCACTCGCCGGCGGCCTTGCCATCACCCAGCTCGGCCTCGCCCACGGCGAGCATCACCATCATCATCTCGTTGGGGTCGTCGCCGTGGGTCCTGAGCGCTTCCAGCTGGAAGTCGAAGTCGTTGCGGCGTACCTGCGGCGACATCGGCAGGTCGAGGTTCGGGTACATCAGCCAGATCAGCGAGGAGCCCATCCAGGTGATCTTGTCGTGCGGCACCGAGGCGTCGAAATCGAGGTGACGCTGGTGCTGCTGGTCGAACGGGACATACATCTTGTCGGCGATAGTCGACCATTGCGGGTCGGGCGTGGTGCCGACCAGCCTGGCCGCCTTGACCGCGATACGCAGCGCCTTGCGCGCCGCGGCGTTGGTGAACGAGTCGTTCGGCACGTCTTCGTAGGCCTCGTCGGGCGAGGTGACGTGGTGGATCTCGTAGCGATCCCGCGCCCGGTTCCAGCTGACCCGGCTGGCCCAGAACTGCGCGATCTCGCGGATCACCGGCCAGCCGTACTGCTTCAGCCAGGCCTGGTCGCCGGTGGCCAGGTAGTACTGCCACTGGGCGATCGCGATGTCCGCGTTGACGTGGATCTCGCGCCACACGCCGTAGGCGAAGTGCGGCGTGTAGTCCGCACCGGTTTCGGGATCGGCCTCCCACGGATACATCGTGCCTTTCGCACCGTACCGTTTCGCACGTTCGCGCGCCGGCTGCATGGTGCGGGCACGGAACATCGCGATCGGCCTGGCGCGTTCGGGATGCAGCAGGAGCAGGGCCGGAAACACCCACGAATCGCTGTCCCAGAATGCGTGGCCGGCGTAGCCCGGAGTCAGCGCGCAGGCGCCCATCGGCCAGGCCGTGCCCACCGTGGTGTTGGAGAGCAGGTAATACAGATCCGAATGCACGGCGCGCTGCACGTCGGGGGCACCATCGATCACGATGTCGGATTGCCACAAGGCGTGCCAGGCGGCGCGGTGTTCGGCGAGCAGCTTGTCGAAACCGGTGTGGCGTGCGGCAGTGGCCAGCGCCACGTCGGTGCGGGCGTCGCCGCCCCAGCCCTGGCGCGAGATCGCCACGTACTTGGTGAAGGCGTAGGTGCGGCCCTTGCGCACTTTCGCAGTGAGGTTCAGCGACAGCTTGTATGGGCCTTTCTCCAACTGCACGCTCTCCACGTCGAGGCCGGCCGGCAACTCGACCGCCGCGGCCTCGGCCATGGCCAGGCCATGCTCGGCGCGGCCGTCCAGCCACATGGTCAGGGTCTTGCTGTCGCCGTCGCTGGCCAGTACGCGGGTGTATCCGGGGTACCACACGGCGGCGCGGTCGGGAGTCGGCACCGGCTTGTTCTGCAGGTTCTGGCCGCTGGCGATCACCGCGGCGATCATCTGGTCGCCGGTCAGCGTGGCGATCGGGAAGCGCGGCTGGTGTTCCGACCACAGCCGGATCGGAAAGGTCAGCTGCACGCTGCCGTCGAATTGCGGGGTGATCGTCAGCCGGGTGGCGGCGAGATGGTGCGCGGCCTGGCTGACGAAGGTGGTGACCTGCACCTCGGTCGACTTGTTGGCGTAGACGAAGCGGAAGTTCGTCGACAGCGTGCCGTCGTGCATGTCCAGCGTCTGCGCGTAGTCGGCGAAAATCTTCGGGTCGAGCCGGGTCGCGTTGAGCCAGCCGCCGCCGGGGTTGTAGTCGATCTCGCTCCAGCCG
The DNA here is from genome assembly GCA_937906285.1 of uncultured Rhodanobacter sp. Lineage (GTDB taxonomy): Bacteria > Pseudomonadota > Gammaproteobacteria > Xanthomonadales > Rhodanobacteraceae > Rhodanobacter. Next base: position 2,222 of record CALCWL010000091.1, read on the forward strand.
GGAATCGCGGCCGGGCGCGCGATGTCGCCGGGCTTGTAGTCCATGAATGCCACCATGTACGCGCGGTCGGGTTCGGTGCCGCGTACTGAGGTCATGGTGGAGAAATAGCCGTTGGCGAGGTAGCTGGGGAAGTAGCTGTCGAAGTTCGCCGCGGTGCCGGTGAGCAGGAAACCGGGGTCGGTGGCGGCATGCGCCGGCAGGGCGAGCGCGGCGAACAGGAACAGGCCGGCGAGGGGGGTGTGGCGTGACTTCATGGTCGCTCCGGATGGCGGGTCATTTCGCGGCGAGCCGGATCGCCGGGATGACACCGACGCTGTCGGTCTCTCGCTTGAAGAAGAACAGGGTGAGCAGGATCAGGCTCATCGGCAGCAGCGAGAAATAGAACGCGTCGATGCCGTCGTAGCTGGCGAACACGCGCGCGGTGATGTACGAGCCCAGCGTGCCGCCGAGCGCGGAGAACACGACGATCAGTCCGGTCATCGCCGCGTGCATCGGTTTGGGCAGGGAACTCAGCGCCACCGAGTTGATCACCGGGTAGATCGGCGCCATCAGCAGGCCGAGCAACGGGATCAGGTACGCCGCCAGCGGTGCGTTGAACCAGCCCACGTCCAGCCGCGCTGCCACGCCGCGGGCCAGCGGCAGCACCACCACCACCAGCCCGCCCATGCCGATCACGCAGGCGTTGAGCAGCGCGTACCAGCGCACGCGCTTGAGTACGAAGCCGGCGCCGATGCGGCCCAGCGCGGTCATCCCGGCGAGGATGCTGGCGAACTGGATGCTCATCGCGTTCGGCAGCTTGAGGATCTCGTTGTTGAAGGTGGGCAGCCAGGTGCCGAAGCTCTGCTCGATCAGTACGTACAGGAAGGCCGAGGCGAGGAACACGTAGACCAGCGGGCGCACGAACAGGCGCAGCATCTCCATGATCGCGTCGCCGAAGGAGTTGTTGTGCCCGCGCGCATGCGCGGCGCTTTCGTCCAGGGTGCTGGTGGCCAGCAGCGCGATGGTCAGCGCGCAGGCGCCGGCGAGCAGCCAGTACACGTTGAACCAGGCCGGGTCGCCCGGGTCGGCCGGGTCGATGTAGGCGCTGAAGATCCAGTTGCCGGCCAGCACGCCGACCATGAACAGGCCCTCGATGGTGTTGGTCAGCCGCGAGTGCGCGGTCTTGTCCGCGGTAAGCAGGCCGATCGACGAGTACACGGCGACCTTGGCCAGCGCGAATGAAAAACCCACGCAGGCGAACAGCAGCCGCGTGGTAGGGAAACTGGGGTAGAGCGGCATCATCACGCAGGCACCGCCGACGATCGCCAGCGCCAGCATCATCGAGCGCCGGTAGCCGAACATCGGCAGGAACGAGGCGACCAGGAACGAGGTGAACGCGATGGTCAGGTCCTTGTAGCGTTCCAGCGCGCTGGCCGCCGGCTTGTCGATGCCGAACGTGGCGATCGACTGCAGGATCACCGTGCCGACGCTGTTGAGAAGGATCGCGAAGATCATGTAGATCAGCACCAGCGCGACGATCATGCGGATTCGATTCATGTGACCCCCCGGTGTCGTGGTGTGCAAGGCTGGCGAAAAGACGCGATCCGGATCGCCTTGAGGGTTCGATCCGGATCGCGCGCCCCGCAGCCATCCAGGCTCAGAACAGGTACTTCACCGTCATGTTCACCTCGCGCCCTTCCAGCGGGCGGGCCAGGATCACGCCATCGGTGCCGGCGGCCGAGCCGAAGATGCGCGAGTTGCTCTCGGTCAAACCCAGTTCATTGGTCATGTTGGTGCCTTGCAGGCGGAGCTGCCAGTTCTGCCGCACGTTGGCGACGATGCCGAAGTCCAGCGTGTCATAGCTGCCCAGCTGCTGCAGACCGGACTGGTCCTGGGTATGCGCGCCGACGTGGGTGTAGGTCACGAAGGCGGTGACATCGCCCCAGGCGAACGGCAGGCGGTAGCTCGGCGTGAGCATGTAGCGCACCTTCGGCTGGCGCTGCAGCTGCTTGCCGTTGACGGTGATGCACCGGGTGGTGCCGGTGGCCAGGTCGGTGTACAGGAAGCAGGAGTTGTTGTGCGAGTAGTGGCCGTCGAGGTAGTTGGCGACCACCTGCAGCTTGAAGTTCTCGAACGGCGTGATCGCACCGGACAGGTTGATGCCCTTGGAGTCGGAGCCGTACAGCGCCTGCGCGCCGACTGGCGCGCCCTGGTTGTTGGTGGGCTGGTAGGTCAGGCCGTTGAACTGGCGGTGGTACACGCTGATGTCGGCGTAGACGAGGTCCGACTGGTACTTGAAGCCGCCCTCGAAGTTCTGGATCTTCTGCAGCGGCGGGGTGTTGCCGGTGGTGTTGCCGCGCAACGCGTTGTCGAAGTCGCCGAAATGCGCACCCTTGTTGGCGCGCACGTAGACGCTCATGTTGTCGGCCAGCTCGTAGTTCACGCCGGCGGTCCACGACGGGTGGGTCTTGTCGTAGCGGGTGCGCGCGTACGAGCCGTCGCACACCGGCACGCTGTTGTCGTACAGCGTATTCGGGTTGCCGTCGAGGTTGACGTTGTGGAGGTTGCACACGTTGTTGGTGGCGTTCTCGTTCTCGATGCGGCCGGACACGTCGATCAGCCACGGCCCGATCCGCCACACGTCGGACAGGTAGAACGCCTTGTTGGTGGCGGTGCCGTGCTGGGCGATGTTGTAGCCGCCGTAGTCGAGGAAGCCCTGGTCGTCGGTGAGCTGCTTGGTCTGGCCGCCGTCGACATAGCTGACCTGGATCGGCTGCGCGTTCGGCGTGTTGGTCATCAGCATCTGGTTGCCCAGCGCCCACTTGTCGTTCATGGTGTAGTGGGTCAGGTAGACGCCGGCGGTGAGCGTATTGCCCTCGAACAGCTGCTTGCTCAGGCGGAAGTCGTTGCTCATGTTCTTCAGGTGCTTGTGGATGTACCACCAGCCCTGGTGGATCACGCTCTGGTTCGGGTCGACTGCGCCGCCGCCATGCACGTAGGTGGCAGTGGCCGAGCCGGCCGGCAGGTTGAATGCGCCCATGCTGGCGGTACCGGTGTAGAGCATGTCGTTCATGCTGCCGGGATTGGTGCCGGAGAACAGCGCGTTGGTGTCGACATCGCCGCCGTCGATCAGGAACTTGTCGGAGATGTTCCAGCCGTTGCCCAGGTCGTAGTCGAAGTTGCCGCCCAGGAAGCTGAACTTGGCGCCGCGGCCGTTGGCAAGGTCGGCGTTGGTGCCGCCGCCGGGGTAGCCCGGCAGGCGCACGTGCTGGATCCCCTTGCCGTTGTAAGTGTCGGTCAGCGGGTCGAAGCCGGGGTAGGCGCTGAAACTGTCGGTGCCGTGCTGGATCAGCGGGATCGGCGTGATGAACTGGTTCTTGTCGTCCAGGTGGCGCGCATACAGGGTGAAGCTGCCGTTGTCGCTGTCGTGGCTCAGCGTGGCGGTGAGCTGGCCGCCCTTGTCGGCCGGAAACTGCGGGTCGCGCACGCCATCGGAGTCGCGATAGAAGCCGCCCACGCTGCCGTACCAGTTGTTGCCCAGCGGGAAGCCCACGAAACCATCGACGCGGCGCAGGTTCTCGTCGCCCCAGGTAACGCCGACGCTGCCGCTGGGCACGTCGGTGCCGGTCTTCAGCATGAAGTTCGCGGTGGCGCCGATCTGGCCGTCGCCGAACACCACCGACGGGCCGCCCTGCAGGATTTCCACGCGGTCGACCGTGTCGTCGAGGCGGAAGATCGAGGTGGTCTCGAAGAACGACAGCGTGGGCATGCCGTACAGCGGCGAGCCCATCAGCTGGGTGGAGAAGAAGGGCGCGTCGCCGCCGCCCGGGAAGCCGGCGATCTCGATGTTGGCGCCGGTCTGGCCGCCGGTGGACTCCGGCCACATGCCGGGGGATATCTTCAGCAGGTCGGCCGTGCTCTTCGGATTGGCTTCCTTGATCTGCTCGGCCGTGGCGGTGGTGACCGAGTAGCTGGTGTCGATCTTCTTCAGGCCGCCGGTGGCGGTGTTGCCCGTCACCACCACCTGCTCCAGGGTCTTGGCCTGGGCGATCTCGGCCTTTTTCTGCGGGGCCGAACTTCGCGCGGCCGGCGCTTGCGCACCCTGCGCCGGCGTGGTGTCCTGGGCCATCGTCGTACCGCAGAACAGGATGGCGGCGATGGCCACCGGAAGGCTCAGTCTGGACAGCTGCTTGGTCTTCATTTCCGTCACTCCCCACCAGTTGGATTGGATTGTTTTCGCCGCACGGCTCATGCCGGCTGTGCGGAACGGCCGCTCACGCGATGAATCGGCTGATGTCGAACGCGGCAATGTCCGGCAACAGCACGTCCGCCTGGTCCAGCTCCTGCGCGCGGCCGATGCCGACCGCCGTCATGCCCGCCGCGCGCAGGGCGGCGATGCCCGCCGCGGCGTCTTCCACGCCGAGGCATTCCCCCGCGGCCAGGCCCAACCCGCGCGCCGCCGCCAGGAAGATTTCCGGGTCGGGCTTGGAGCGGGCGATGCGGTTGGCGTCGACCACGCAGTCGAACAGCGTGGCGATGCCCAGCCGGTCGAGCAGCTGCGGTGCGTTGCGGCTGGCCGAGGCCAGCGCGGTCTTCAACCCGGCGCGGCGCACGGATTCCACCGCGGCGCGCGCGCCAGGCAGCAGGTCCTGCGGGCCGAGCCGGCCGATCAGTTCGACGTAGTGGGCGTTCTTGCGGGCGGCGAGCGCTTCCTTCTCCGCTTCGCCGTAGGAACGCGGCGCGTGCTCCAGCAGGATCTCCAGCGAGCCGCGGCGGTCCACGCCCTTCATGCGTCCGGCGGTGATCTCGTCCAGCGGCACGCCGATCTCGTCGGCCAGCCGCTGCCATGCCGCGCGGTGCAGTACGGCGGTGTCGGCCAGCACGCCGTCGAGGTCGAACACCACCGCCTTCGGCGGCGGCGCAACGGTGCCCGCGCAGGGCAGGCGCAGCGGCTGGCCGGGGTGCAGGCGCTGCGGCAGGCCGTCGTGCAGGAAGGTGAGCGGGCCGCCCTCGGTGAGGGTGTAGCGCGCGCCGTCGCCGTCGACCTCCACGCGCAGGTGCGCGCCGCGCCAGCGCAGGCCGAAGCGGTAGCTCTTCCATGCCGCCGGCAGCCGCGGCGCCAGCGCGGGCAGGCCGTCGTGCACGCGCAGCCCGCCGTAGCCCCAGGTCAGCGCCAGCCAGCTGCCGGCCATCGCCGCCATGTGCAGGCCGTGCGCCGCGTTGCCGTGCAGGTCGTCCAGGTCGACGCGCAGGGTGTCGAGGAAATAGCCGTACGCCTTGTCGGCATGGCCCACTTCGGCCGCGAGCACCGCGAAGGTGGAGGCGGACAGCGTGGAGTCGTGCACGGTGACGCCTTCGTA
>CALCWL010000092.1 GCA_937906285.1 uncultured Rhodanobacter sp.
GGTGGAAGCCCTGGAAGAAGTTCTTCAGCGACTCGTGCATCATCGTGTGATGCGTGATGTCGTGTTCGAACGTGTCGAACTCGGCAGCCTTCGGCAACTCGCCGTTGAGCAGCAGATAGGCCACTTCGAGAAAGCTGGACTTCTCGGCCAGCTGCTCGATCGGATAGCCGCGATACAGCAGCACGCCCTTGTCGCCGTCGATGTAGGTGATGGCGCTCCTGGTGCTGGCGGTGCTGCCGAAGCCCGGGTCATAGGTGAAATGGCCGGTGTCCTTGTACAGCGTGCCGATGTCGATGCATGCGGCACCGAGCGTGCCGGAAACCAGCGGCAGCTCGCTGCTCTTGTGGCTCGATTCATCGACCAGCTTGACGGTCTTGGGGTCGGACACGAAAACCTCCTTGCATGTTGTTCGTCGCCGGCAACGACGGTGGGGTCGTCATCGCGCGGCACGGGGAAGGGCGGATGTCGGCAGCCGGGGAAAGCGCACGACGCAACCGATGCCGGAAACCGCCTGGAGCAACCTCCACGAGGACTTGCGCCACTCGGCTGCAGGCATCGGGCCACTGCCCATTATCGCACAACGACGGCCGCGCATTCGATGGCGAATGGTCGTACGCCGGGCACGAAAAAACACGGGGCAAGCCTGCGCCTGCCCCGTGCCTTGAGCCGCCCGCAACCCGATGGGTGCGAGGGAAAAGGTTTATTCCTTGACCGAACCGGCGTAGCGGCGGCGGAACTTGTCCACGCGGCCACCCACGTCCAGGGTCTTCTGCTTGCCCGTGTAGAACGGGTGCGAATGGCTGGAGATATCCACCTTGATCAGCGGGTACTCATTGCCGTCTTCCCACTTGACGGTTTCCTTGCTGGACATGGTCGACCGGGTGAGGAACGAAAAATCGGACGACAGATCCTGGAACACCACCGGGGCGTAGTTCGGATGGGTATCGGCTTTCATGACAGACTCTGAATGCGGCGGTGAAAAGAGCGGCATTGTAGCGGGCAACGGCGGGAGCGCGCAAGCACGCGGGTTCAGCCGGGCACACCCAGCGCACGCTGCACCATCGCGGCAAAGCGGGCATGGTCGACTTCCAGCACGATGTTGGCCTGCGCCGGCCGACCCAGCCGCCCCTTCCAGTCGACCACGGTGGCGCCGCGGGTCAGGCGGCCGTCCAACTCCACCGCCACCGCGCGGCGTTCGCTGCGGGTGACGAGGGCCGGGTCGAGCGCGACCGCCATCGCCAGCGCGTCGGCCGCCACCAGCCCGTGGCGGTCATGCCTGGCGTTGTAATCGCGCGCGGTCGCCGCGATCTTGCCGAAGAATGCCGCGCGCTGGTCACCGGCGCCCAGCCAGCGATCGAACTGCGCATCATCGAAGGCGTGGCGCAGGGTGGCTTCCCAGTCCACCAGGTCGAAGGTGGGAAATGCCTCGAACACGACATGCGCAGCCTCGGGGTCGAAACCGATATTGAACTCGGCCGGCACCTTGCCGGTATTGCCGTGGCCGGTCACCGCGCCGCCCATGACCACCAGCCGCTTCACCCGCTGCGGCAGGTCCGGGTCGAGCCGCAGCGCCAGCGCCAGGTTGGTCAGCGGCGCCAGCGCCACCACGGTCAGTTCGCCGGGCCGCTCGCGGGTCAGCCGCAGCAGTGCCAGCGCCGCGGATTCGGCGGCAGCCGCGGCAGCGGGCTCGGCGAGACCGATGTCGCCGAAACCGTCGCGCCCGTGCACGAACGCGGCATCTTCCTCCGGCGCCCGCACCAGCGGTGTGGCGCAACCAGCGAACACCGGCACGGTGGCGCCGAGAAGGTCGACCAGGGTGCGCGCGTTGCGCAGGGTGTGGTCCAGGCCGACGTTGCCGGCGGCGATGGTGAGGCCGGCGATGTCGGCATGCGCCGCGGCCATCAGGATGGCGAGGGCGTCGTCGACGCCGGGATCGGTGTCGATCAGGAGTTGCGGCTTCGTCATGGTCACGGGGTTCCTGTCCAGCCGGACAGTCTATGGGATGCCACGGCGGGCGGCGACTGCCGGGCGCGCCTCATGCGTCGGCGAAGCGTGCGGCGCCGCCGATCCAGCGCTCGATCAGGCGGCTGGTCTGGTCGGGGAACTGCGCCAGCATGTGCTCGCCGACAGCCTGCACCGCGGGCAGCAGGTGCGCGTCGCGTGACAGGTCGGCGATGCGGAAGGCGAGCTGGCCGGTCTGGCGGGTGCCGAGCACTTCGCCGGGGCCGCGCAGCTCCAGGTCCTTCTCGGCGATGCGGAAGCCGTCGCTGGTTTCGCGCATGACCTGCAGGCGCTCGCGCGCGAGCTGGCCCAGCGGCGGCTGATACAGCAGCACGCAGTTGGAGGCCACCGCGCCGCGGCCCACGCGACCGCGCAACTGGTGCAACTGCGCCAGGCCAAGCCGCTCGCTGTTCTCGATCACCATCAGGCTGGCGTTGGGCACGTCCACGCCCACCTCGATCACCGTGGTGGCGACCAGCACGGCCAGCTCGCCGGCCTTGAACGCGTCCATCACCGCCTGCTTGTCCTTTGCCTTCATGCGGCCGTGGATCAG
>CALCWL010000093.1 GCA_937906285.1 uncultured Rhodanobacter sp.
GCTCCTGGTCGCCCAGCCCGAGCATCGCCGGATGGTTGAGACTGCTGCCGGCCAGTTCGATCTGCAGGCCACGACTGCGGTCCAGCACCACCTGGTCCGGCCGGTACTCCACGCCCCACGCCGCGAACAGCCGCGGCAGATCCGAGGCGTGAGCGGGCAAGCCGCTGATGCCGGGGGTGAACGGCGCGGCGTCGAGCTCGGCATCCGGGTCGACGAACACGACCAGGTGGCCGCCGCCCAGCACGTACTGGTCAATCGCGTACTGCGCGGCCGGCGGCAGCTGCTTCGGATGGATCAGCAGCAGCACCTTCAGGCGATCGTCCACGTGCTGCAGGCTGGCCGCATCAAGCGTCTTCAGCTCGAACAGCTGGCCCAACTGCTGCATCACCGCCCACGGTTGCTCCCCCAGCGCCAGGTCGCCCTGCACCGGCAGCGAGCTGAGCACGCCGATCGCCGGCTTGCGCACCTGGTTCAACTCGTACAGCAGCTTGGCGATGTCGTATTCGAGGAAGGCCTCGCGCGCGGGGTCGAAGAACGCGATCGAGAGCGATTTTTCGGGCATGCCGGCATCTTCTGAGCCGCGCGCCTCGCCCGGCGACATGGCGCTGCCGGCCAGTCCGAAGAACACCCGCTCGCCGTTGCTGCCGCCATTGGCGGCAATCAGCCCGCTGCCCTCGGCGCCAGCCTCGTCGTCCGAATACGGCACCGGGTCGATCACGCGCAGGCGGATGCGTCCGTGCGAGCGCGCCACCATCTCCTGCAGCATCTCGTTGACGCGCCGCTCGTAGCTGCGCAGCTTGGGCAGGTCGCGGGTAGCGTGCTCGGAGAAGTACAGCGTCAACTGCAGCGGCCGCTGCAGGCCGTCGACGATCTGCCGCGTGCCCGGCGTCAGCGTGTAGAGCTGGTCGGCGGTCAGGTCGATCCGCGTGGCGTGCAGCCAGCGGCTGCTGGCCACCACCAGCGGCACCAGCACCAGCACCAGCGCCACCAGGCCGGCATACAGCCAGCTGCTGCGGGCCAGGCGCAGCGGCATGGTGAGCAGGCGGGGCAGGCGCAGGCGCGGCATCGTTCAGCGCGTCCGCTTGAGGTCGAGCAGCAGCACGCCGGCGACCAGCCAGCCCAGTGTGCTGAGCACGAAGTACAGCAGGTCGCGCAAGTCGAGCACGCCGCGCGAGATCGCCTCGAAATGACGCAGCATCGACAGGTGCGCCACCGCGTTGATCAGGCGCCGGGGCAACGCGCCCTGGAAGAAATCCAGTACCTGCGGTTGCCCGGCCAGGATCAGCAGCACGCAGACCAGCGCGGTGAGGATGAAGGCCACCACCTGGCTGCGCGTCAGCGCCGACAGGCACGCGCCGATGGCGATGAAGTTGCCGGCCATCAGCCAGCTGCCCAGGTAGCCGGCCAGGATCACGCCGTTGTCCGGCGCGCCCAGGTAGTTGACGGTGATCCAGATCGGAAAGGTCAGTGCCAGCGCCAGCCCGATGAACAGCCACGCAGCGAGGAATTTGCCGAGCATCGCCTGCCACAGCGTCAGCGGCAGGGTCAGCAGCAGTTCCAGCGTGCCGCCCTTGGTCTCCTCGGCCCACATGCGCATGGTGATCGCCGGCACCAGGATCAGGTACAGCCACGGGTGCATCACGAAGAACGGCTGCAGGTCGGCCTGTCCGCGCTCGTAGAAATCGCCGACGTAGAAGGTGAGGATGCCCGCGAGCACCAGGAAGATCACCAGGAAGACGTAGGCCACCGGCGTGGCGAAATAGCTGCCCAACTCGCGGCGCACCACCGCGTTGACCGGGCTCATGCCGCCACCCCGCGGCTGACGTCGTCACCGCTGGTGATCTGACGGAACACCTCGTCGAGGCGGCCGCGTTCGAGCTGGATCTCGGAGACTTCAAGCCCCTGCTCTTGCAACAGCCGCTCGACCGGTTCGAGGATGCGCGCGCCCGGCTTGGGGAACACTGTGACGCGACCGTCCAGCGGGTCGATCTCCACCCCGGCTACCTGGGGCAGCCGGCCCAGCATCTCCTGCGACATGCCGCTGCCCGGCGCACTGAACGACACCGCGCCGTGATAGCGCGAGCGCGCCTCCAGCTCGGCCGGCGTGGCATCCGCCAGCAGCTTGCCGCGGGCGATGATCACCACCCGGTTGCACAGCGCATGCACCTCTTCCAGCAGGTGGGTGGAGATCAGGATCGTGCGGTCGCGCGCCAACATGTCGATCAGCTGGCGCACCGCGTGTTTCTGGTTCGGGTCGAGGCCGTCGGTGGGCTCGTCCAGCATCAGCACCGGCGGGTCATGCAGGATCGCCTGGGCCAGGCCCACGCGTCGGCGCAGGCCCTTGGACAGCGTGTCGATGCCCAGCCCGAGCACCTCGTCCAGCTGCAGCTGCTGCACCACCGCGTCCATGCGTCGATAGCCCGCCTCGCCGCGCAGTCCGCGGATGCGCACGATGAACTGCAGGAACTCGCGCACGGTCATTTCGCCGTAGCTGGGTGCGCCCTCGGGCAGATAGCCCAGCGCGCGCTTGGCCTTGAGCGGTTCGCGCATCGCGTCGTAGCCGCACACCCGCGCGCTGCCGGAGGTCGGCACCAGGAAGCCGGCGATCATGCGCATCGCGGTGGACTTGCCCGCGCCGTTGGGGCCAAGCAGCCCCAGCACCTGGCCCGGCTCGACGCGGATGCTCAACGCATCCACCGCCGTCAGGTTGCCGTAGCATCGGGTGAGCTTGTCGGTTTCGATCATGTCCGCGAGCGGGCTGGGGCCGGGCTGGCGACGCGCTGGTCGCCGGTCAGTCGGCGCGCCGGAGTGTCCCGGCAATGTACCGCAAGAGCGCCGCCACCGCGCGCACGTCTTGGGTGCAGTCGCGGCGACGCCCAAGAAAAAGGCCCTTTCGTCACGAAAGGGCCTTCATCGAACAGCTGCCGTGCGCCGGATTTATTCGGCGGCAGTGGCGGCCGCCGCCGGTGCGCTGGCGGCCGGTGCGGGCGCCGAACCCGCGGCCGCCGGTGCACCGTTCTGCTCGGGCGGCAGCAGGCCTGCTTCCTGCTCCGGCGTCTGCGCCGGCGCGTCGAGCAGCGGCAGCGATACCTGATGGCGTGCGTAGCTGGTGATCGCACCGGTGGAATCCCTCACCTCTGCCGCGACCACGATGTCGTAGGGCGGGTTCACCGTGCTGTCGAACTTGTAACCGTGGGTCTGCGCGTAAGCGGTGAGCATCTTCACGGTCTGCGGCACGCCGTTGAAGGTGCCCTCCCAGATGCCTTGCAGCGTGGAACCGCCGAAGGCCATCATCGCGCGTACGTCGCCTTCCACCACCAGGTTGCCGAAGCGGTCGCGGGTGCCGGCGGTGGCGGCGGCCGCAGCGGCTGCAGCGGCGGAAGCGGACGGCGCCGGCTCGGCGGCGGCGGTCGCGTCCAGCGTGGGCGCGACAGGGGCGGTCAGCTGCTCGCTCTGGCCGTTGATGGTCAGCGTGCTGGAGTCGATCGGCAGCGCCACATCGAAATCGAAATCCGGATCGCCATAGTTGGTGATGAACAGGATCGCCGGGCCGGTCACGTTCACGCCCAGCTTCTTGGCCTGCGCCTTCAGCTCGGTCTGCGACTGCGCCAGGATGTCGTCGAGCACTTCGGAGCCGCCCTTGCTGCGGTCGATGTGGCGCGTGACGAACAGCACCGGGGTCGGCTGCGACTGCGCGATCTTCGGCATCAGGCCGCTGTAGTCGACATTGGCCACACCGGCCAGCACGTTCTGCAGGTTGTTCAGGCTGAACTGGATGAAGGAGTCCGGATCGCCGTGGATGTAGAGGTTGGCGAAGCGGTTGATCAGGTTCCAGCCGTACTGCACGTCGTACGACCAGGTGATCTGGGTCAGGCGGCCGTGGCCCTGGCGCTCGAGATCCAGCGTGAAATGCTTGTCCAGACCGCGCCAGTTGTTGTCCAGGTTCCAGACGATGCTCGCTTCCTGGGTGTTGCTGTCGATCTGGTCGAACTGCGGCGTGGCGCTGGCGATGGTCAGGCCGCCGTCACCCAGCTTGGGATCGGTGCTGGTCCAGCTGATCTCCGAACCCGGGCCGTACGCCTTGCCGGAGAACTTGAACTGCACGCCGCTGTCCTGAGAACGCAGCACGGAGTAATCCGGGAAGCGCCGGAAGTTGTTCAGCAGGTCGTAGACCTGGCGCATGTCCTTGCCGACGACCTGTGAGCGTTCGACGTGCCCGCTGGAGGGCATGACCACCGCCGCCACCACGCCAATCACCGCGACGATGACCAGGGCAACCAGAAATTCAAAGACACGCATCATTCCAGAGTTCTCCGAAGCGTCTGTACGCCATACCTTGAGTGTGCCCCAACAGCTGCGCGGGCCCAGGGGGCAACAGCGGGGGTCGGCAAACGCCGAAGCCGCCGATGTTACTTGCTCGCGGGCTTGAACGCCATCCGCCCGCAGAGGCTTCCGCCACGGCCGCGGAGGCGGCCCCGCACGGGGCGCACAACGCCGCCGCAGCTCACACGATGCCCAGTTCCAGCGCCTTCAGCACGGCCCGGGTGCGATCGCGCACGCCGAGCTTGGAGAGGATGTTGGAGACGTGGTTCTTGACCGTGCCCTCGGCCACCTTGAGCGAGTTGGCGATCTCCTTGTTGCTGTAGCCGCCGGACAGCAGGCGCAGGATCTCGGTCTCGCGCTCGGTCAGCGGGTCGGGCTGTTCGAGGCTGGTGAACTGGTTCTGCATTCGCGCCACGCCGGCCATCAGGCGCTGGGTGACCATCGGTGCCACCAGCGAGCCGCCCCCCGCGACCGTGCGCACGGCCTCGACCAGTTGTTCCAGCGAGACATCCTTCAGCAGATAGCCGCGCGCGCCGGCCTTGAGGCCCTGCAGCACCAGCTGGTCGTCGTCGAAGGTGGTCAGGATGATGGTGGGCGGCAGTTCGTTGCGCGCCGACAGCGCCTGCAGGACTTCCAGCCCGCTCATGTTCGGCATGCGCAGGTCCAGCAGCATCACGTCGGGCTTGATCCGCGGAACCTCCAGCACGGCCTGCGCGCCGTCGGCGCACTCGGCCACCACGCGGATGTCCTCGGCCAGGTCCAGCAGCGAACGGACGCCCTGCCGCACCAGGTTCTGATCGTCGACGAGACAGACGGAAATCATCGGGGATCCTCGGTCATGGGTGACTGGCGGCTGGCTGGGTGTTGCCCCTGGGAAAGCGCCGTATTGTTGCACGGCTTGCGCCGCGGTCGATCGCGCCGGCCCGTCGGATGTCGCCGAACCACTCAGGAAACATCCAGCGCCGGCGGCTCGAACCGCGACGGCGCGTGCGCCAGCGCCGCCTGCTCGCCCAGCGGCAGTCGCACGGTCAGCGCAAAGCCGCGGCTCAGCCCGGCATCCAGCGACACGCTGCCGCCGAATTCGGCCAGGCGCTCGCGCATGCCGGACAGCCCGTTGCCCTCGGCCACCTGGTCGGCACCACGACCATCGTCGCGCGCGTGCAGCCCCAGTTGACCGGCCTCGGCGTAGGCGAAATTGAGCCAGAGGTTGCGCGCACCCGCGTGCCGCGCGGTATTGGTGACGATCTCCTGCGCGCAGCGCAGCAGCACCTGGGCGCGCTGCGGGTCCTCCACGCTGAAGCGCGGCGGCATCGCCACGTGCACGTTCAGGCCGGGCACGCCCTCGGTGAGGCCGCGCAGCGCCTGGGTCAGGTCGATCGAGTCGTCCTGGCGCAACTCGCTGACCACCTCGCGCACGTCGGCCAGCAGCAGCTTGGCCGTGCTCTGGGCCTTGCGCACGTGGGTGGCGGCCGCCTCGTTGGTGAGGTGGCAGGCCACTTCCAGGTTGAGGCTGAGCGCGGTGAGGTGGTGGCCAATCAGGTCGTGCAGGTCGCGCGCGATGCGCATGCGCTCGGCGATCCGGCTCGATTCGGCCAGCAGCGCCCGGGTGGTGCGCAGCTCGGAGTTCAGGCGACGCTGCACGTCGCTCTGCTCGGCCTGCTGGCTGGTCGCCAGCGAGGCGATGTAGGTCAGCGCCGAGATGCCCAGGTAGATGCTGGTCTGCAGGAAGGCCAGGCCGACGCTGTGGTCGTACTCGGGGAAGTTCACGAATACCGCAACCAGGCTGAGATTCTGCAGCACGATGCAGAGCACCCCCAGCCACACCGGTAGCAGCCACGGCAGCGCCACCGCGCTGATCGCCATCAGCATCGCCGACAGGCCGCTGTGGCTGTACCAGCCCACCGCCATCGCGAAGAAGCTCATCGCCACCAGCCCGGCCAGGCGCAGGCCCTGGTAACGGCGCTGACCGAGATTGCTGGTGACCACCCAGTACAACAGCCCGAACAGCAAGTAGCACAACGTCCACATCAGCAGCGCGAGGTTGGGCCGATGCAGCAGGCTCACCCGCTCGGCCGCCCAGCTGGTGATCAGCGGCGTACCCACGCACAGGTAGGTGAACAGGCCGGCGTAGCGCAGCAGCCGCACGTGGTTGAAGTTGGACAGTTGCATGCCCGGCATCATAGGGGAGCTCGGCGCCCGCGCAATGCGCGGGAAGTCACCCCCGATCAGGCCTTGCCGGCACCGCTTTACGCCGGCTTTACATGTGCGCGGCTTGATGCCAGCACGACGGCCGCATGGCATAATGCGCCGTCCGGGGGTCGCGCCGTCGACTCCTGTCCCGATTCCACCATTGCGGAGCAACGAATGGCCCTTGCCATCCGCGACGTGCGCGAGCACGACCTGGATGCCGTGCTGGCGCTCAACAACGCCGCCGGTCGCTCCATCCTCACCCTCGATGCCGGCCAGTTGCGCTACTTCTTCGAGCACGCGAACTACTTCCGCGTCGCCGAGATCGACGGCCACATGGCCGGTTTCCTGATCGCCCTGCGCGAAGGGCTCGACTACGACAGCCCGAACTACCGCTGGTTCGCGGCGCATTACCCGCAGTTCGTCTACATCGACCGCATCGTGATCGCCAACGCCTACCGGCGCCACGGCCTGGGCCGCATCTTCTACAGCGACGTGCACAGCTACGCCGAAGTGCGCGTGCCGCTGCTGACCTGCGAGGTGTTCCTGGAACCGCGCGACGACGTGGTGGTGCTGTTCCACGGCACCTACGGCTTCCAGGAGGTCGACCAGCAGAAGATGGGCACCGACGGTCCGCAGGTCAGCCTGCTGGCGAAGGACCTGCCCAGCTACGCCTACGTCCGCGATACCTGGCTGGAGCACGGCGGCTTGCCCGACGCACCGTGGCTCGCCGAGCGCGAACTGCCGCACGATGGCAGCAACCAGCGGCGCATCGCCGGCGAGCGGCACGCATGAACGCCCGCGCCGAAACCGCTGACGCCTGCGACCTGCGCTTCGGCCAGGTCGGCATTGCCTGCGTGCGCGTGCGCCGGGTCGACGCCGCCGCACTGTGCGACGAACTCGAACGCCGCGTGCGCGCGGCGCCGCAGATGTTCGCCCGCGCCGCGGTGGTGCTGGACCTCAGCCACCTGCCCGGCCTGCCCGACGACGGCGCGGTCGACGCGCTGCTGGAAGCCGTGCGCAGCGCCGGCATGCTGCCGGTGGGCCTAGCCTACGGCACCAGCGAGACCGAAGCCCTGGCCAAGCGCATGGGCCTGCCGCTGATCGCCAAGTTCCGCGCGGCCTACGAGCCGGCCGCCGCTGCACCGGCGGCGGCCCAGCCAGCGCGCACCGAACCGGCACCGCCGCCCGAACCGATCCTTTCCGCTCCCGCCGCCGGCAACCGGCAGAGCACCGAGCACCACATCGGCGCGGTGCGCTCCGGCCAGCAGGTCTACGCGCGCGACTGCGACCTGATCGTCACCGGCACCGTCGCCAACGGCGCGGAGGTGATCGCCGACGGCAACATCCACATCTACGGCGGCCTGCGCGGGCGCGCCATGGCTGGCGCCCAAGGCGACGAGAAGGCGCGCATCTTCGTCTCCGGCTTCCGCGCCGAGCTGGTCGCGATCGCCGGGCAATACCGCGTGTTCGAGCAGATTCCGCCCGAACTCGAAGGTCAATCCGTGCAATGCTGGCTGGAAGGCGAAAAGCTGCTGATCGCCAGGCTGTGATCGTTCACCACACGTCCTGTACAACAAGAACAACCACGCGGAGATGGGCCCTTGACTGCTGAGATTATCGTTGTCACCTCCGGCAAAGGCGGCGTCGGCAAGACGACGACCAGCGCCTCGCTCGCCACCGGCCTGGCCATGGCCGGCAAGAAAACCGCGGTGATCGACTTCGACGTCGGCCTGCGCAACCTCGACCTGATCATGGGCTGCGAGCGGCGCGTGGTGTACGACTTCGTCAATGTCGTGCACGGCGAGGCCACGCTGAAGCAGTCGCTGATCAAGGACAAGCGTTACGACAACCTCTACGTGCTGGCCGCCAGCCAGACCCGCGACAAGGACGCGCTGACCATGGAGGGCGTCGAGAAGGTGCTCGACGGCCTGTCCGAGGAAGGCTTCGAGTACGTGGTCTGCGACTCCCCCGCCGGCATCGAGAAAGGCGCTCACCTGGCGATGTACTTCGCCGACCACGCGGTGGTGGTGGTCAACCCGGAAGTTTCCTCGGTGCGCGATTCGGATCGCATCCTCGGCCTGCTCGCCAGCAAGACCCGGCGCGCCGAGAAAGGCGAGCCGCCGATCACCCAGCACCTGTTGCTGACCCGCTACAACCCCGCGCGCGTGGCCATCGGCGAGATGCTCAGCGTGAAGGACGTGGAGGAAATCCTCGGCATCGAGGTGGTCGGCGTGATCCCGGAATCGGAGAACGTGCTGACCGCCTCCAACAACGGCATTCCGGTGATCGTCGACGCCAACTCGCAGGCCGGCCAGGCCTACAGCGACACCGTCGCCCGCATCCTCGGCGAGGAGCGCCCGCTGCGCTTCGTCGACGTGCCGAAGAAGGGCTTTCTCCAGCGCGTGTTCGGAGGCTGATCACGATGGGTATCCTCGATTTCCTGAAGCGCAAGCCCGAAGCCACCGCCAGCGTGGCGCGCGAACGCCTGCGCATCATCGTGGCGCAGGAACGCTCCACCCGCGGCGCACCGGACTACCTGCCGATGATGCGCAACGAACTGCTCGAAGTGATCAAGAAATACGTCCACGTCGATCTGGATGCGATCAACATCAACTTCGAGCGCGACAGCGGCCACGAGATTCTGGAACTCTCGGTCACCCTGCCCGAAGGCAAGCAGGCGGCCAAGGGCGAGAACAAGGACGAAGCCAGGACCGGTTGAGCCGCGGCCAGCCGGTTTCCACCGTCCGACAGCGCGCCGGCATCCGCCCGGCGCCATTCTGCCGCAACCACCTGCGCCCGGCGCAAGATCATGCATCCCGACATTCCGCCCACCTCCGGCGACCCGGCCCGCACGGTGCTGCGCATGGCCGACATCGGATTCGACGCGCCCGCCACGCTGCTCGCCCGTTTCGGCCTGCGCCTGCAGCGCGTCGCCGCGACTGAACCGATCCCCGGCAGTTTCTGGGGGGAGGAGGAGGCCGGCATCATCGGCAATACCGTTTACGCCCGCGACGACACCCCGGTGCACTCGCTGCTGCACGAAGCCGGGCATCTGATCATGCTGCCGGCGGACAGACGTCCGGACGTCCATACCGACGCTACCGATTCGATCGAGGAGGAGGACGCCACCTGCTACCTGCAGATCGTGCTCGCCGACGAACTGCCCGGCGTGGGCCGCGAACGCCTGATGCGCGACATGGACGCATGGGGCTACTCGTTCCGGCTCGGCTCGACCCGCGCATGGTTCGAGCAGGATGCCGACAACGCGCGCGACTTCCTCAAGGCGCGCGGCCTCCCCCACGCCTGACGACGAAGCCCGGACGGCTACTTCGCGTGCCAGTCGCCGTCGCCGTCCTTCTGGTACTTCTGCTTGACCGCGGACCAGGCGACCTTGTGCGCCACTTCCTCGCGCGACTCGTCGCCACGCCGCTCGTCCTTGTCGGCGTACTCGTCCCAGGCGCTGTTGAACGCTTCCTTGTAGATCTCCTGCGCGTGCCTGGGCAGGTTGTCGCGCACGGAATCGGGCAGGTTGCTGATGGAGGAATAAGGCATGGAGCGAACCCCGCAAGGGATGGGTGAGGCCGGCTACCGTGTACCGCGCGCGATCAACCGCCCGTCAATTTCACGTGGTGGCAGCCGTCATGCGCTCAGCGACGCGACACGTGCGGGTCGCCCGGCACGTACCAGCGCCAGGGCTCGTCGATCGCGCGGGTGATGCCGACGCGCGACGTGACCACCGGCGTCTCCGGTGGCGGCATGCCATCGTCGACGATGCTGAAGCCGCCGGCGCCGTCGACCAGGTCGATGCCATCCTGCGCGCGGCCGATGCCCATCGCCTGGCACAGCCGCGCCGGCCCCCGGCACAGGTCGCGATCGCTGCGGCAGGCCGGCCGCGCCGCGCGCATCGCCGCGAGCCCGTCCAGCGGCGCCAACGCGCGCAGCAACACCGCGACGCCCTCGCCTTCCTCGCCGCAGACCGGGTTGCAGCACCAGTGCATGCCGTAGGTGAAATACACATAGAGCAGACCCGGCCGGCCGAACATGGCCGCGTTGCGTGCCGTGCGGCCGCGCCAGGAGTGCGCGGCCGGGTCGGTCGGGCCACAGTAGGCCTCGGTTTCCACGATACGGCCGCTGCGACCGTCCGCATGTCGCAGCACCTTGTTCAGCAGATCCGGCGCCACCGCGCGCGGATCGCGCCGGTAGAATGCGCGATCCAGCACCACGGCGCGTTCAGCTCGCCGGCTGCGGCTGGTAGCTGCCGACATCCGCGCGGAATCCGATCGCCAGCCTGTTCCAGCCGTTGATCGCGATGATCGCCAAAGTGAGGTCCACCATCGCCTTGTCGTCGAACTGCGCATGCACCTCGTCGTACAGGGCATCGGGCAAGTCGCTGTTCGACACCAGCGTGACCGCCTCGGCCCAGGCCAGCGCGGCACGCTCGCGCGCCGAGTAGAACGGCGCCTCGCGCCACGCCGCCAGCACGTGCAGGCGCTGCTCGGTCTCGCCGGCGGCGCGAGCGTCCTTGCTGTGCATGTCCAGGCAGTACGCGCAGCC
Source organism: uncultured Rhodanobacter sp. (assembly GCA_937906285.1). Taxonomy (GTDB): domain Bacteria; phylum Pseudomonadota; class Gammaproteobacteria; order Xanthomonadales; family Rhodanobacteraceae; genus Rhodanobacter. Next base: position 11,068 of record CALCWL010000093.1, read on the forward strand.
GTTGATCTGCGACACGCGCATCTTCACCAGCTCGATCAGCGAATGCTCCAGGCCGCTG
>CALCWL010000094.1 GCA_937906285.1 uncultured Rhodanobacter sp.
TTCATCGCGATGCACATCGAGCAGCCGGGCACGCGCCACTCGGCGCCGGCGGCGGTGAACACGTGGTGCAGGCCTTCGCGCTCGGCGTCGCGCCGCACCGCCTCGGAACCGGGCACCACCAGCATGCGTACACCTTGCGCGATGCGTCGGCCGTGCAGCACGCGTGCCGCTTCGCGCAGGTCGGACAGGCGCGAGTTGGTGCAGCTGCCGACGAACACGACGTCGACCGGCGTGCCCTGCATCGGCTGGCCGGGCGTGCTCTGCATGTAGTCGAGCGCGCGGCGTTCCTGCGCATTGGTCGCCGCTGGTACCGGCGCGTCCATCGCGATCGCCATGCCCGGATGGGTGCCGTAGGTGACGGTGGGTTTCACCGCGCCGGCGTCGATGCGCACCTCGCGGTCGTATCGCGCGCCGTCGTCGCTGCGCAATGCGCGCCACCTCGTCACCGCCGCGTCCCACGCCGCGCCCTGCGGCACGCGCGGGCGATCCTTCAGCCAGGCGAACGTGGTCTCGTCCGGCGCGATCAGCCCGGCGCGCGCGCCGGCCTCGATCGACATGTTGCAGACGGTCATGCGCTCGTCCATCGACAGCGCCTCGATCGCCGCGCCGCGATACTCCAGCACGTAACCGGTGCCGCCATCGACACCGATCGTGCCGATGATGTGCAGGATCAAATCCTTCGCGCCCACGCCCGGCGGCAACTGGCCGTCCACGTGGATAGCCATGGTCTTCGGCCTGCGTTGCAGCAGGCACTGCGTGGCCATCACGTGGCCGACCTCGGTGGTGCCGATGCCGAACGCGAGCGCGCCGAATGCGCCGTGGGTGGAGGTGTGGCTGTCGCCGCAGACGATGGTCATGCCCGGTTGCGTCGCGCCCAGCTCGGGGCCGATCACGTGCACGATGCCGCGCTCGGCGCTGTCCCAGCCGTGCAGCTCGACGCCGAACTCGCGGCAGTTGCTCTCCAGCTGCGCCACCTGCGCCTGCGCCTCGGCGTTCGCGTAGGAGCGGCTGCCGTCGGCATTCGGCGGCAGGGTCGGCGTGGAATGGTCCAGCGTGGCCAGCATGCGGTCGGGCCGGCGCAGCGTCAGGCCGCGCTCGCGCAGTTCGCTGAAGGCCTGCGGCGAGGTGACCTCGTGCACCAGGTGCAGGTCGACGTAGAGGATCGCCGGGGTGTCGGCGGTTTCGGCGGCGACCACGTGGGCGTCCCAGATTTTCTCGAACAGCGTCCTGGCCATCACGCCGCCTCCTGCGTCGCCGCTTCGCCATGCACCAAACTCAACCAGCCGTGGCGATCCTCGGTGCGTCCGTCGAACAGGCCGAAGAACGCCTGCCGCAGCCGCTGCGTGACCGGTCCGGGCGCACCCTGGCCGATCGCCTTGCGGTCGACCGAGCGCACCGGGGTGATCTCGGCGGCGGTGCCGGTCATGAACACTTCGTCGCTGGACGGCGGCGTGAGCAGCTTGCCGCGCTTCACCAGGAACAGGTTCTCGCCGGCGCCTTCGCTGAGCAGGCCGTTGTCGCCCAGCGCGATGCCCTCGTCGTAGCCGTTGCGGCGCGCCTCCAGCCCGATCAGCTGGCTCGACAGGTAATTGCCGCCGGCCTTGGCCCAGCTCGGCAAGGTGTTCGGCGCGGGGCGGTGCCAGGACGACACGCAGATGTCGGCGCCGCGTTCGGCTGCCTCGCCCAGGTACGCGCCCCAGGCCATCGCCATGATCGCCACCTCGACCGGCGCGCCGTCCTTCGCCAGCACGCCGAGCCCGCCGGCGCCGCGGAACACGATCGGCCGCACGTAGGCCGACGGCATCGCGTTGGCGCGGATCAGCTCCAGGCAGGCGGCGTTGATCTCGTCCTCGCTGTAGCCGACGTCGATCTCGTAGACGCGGGCCGATTCGAACAGGCGGCGGGTGTGGTCGGCCAGGCGGAAGTAGGCCGGGCCGCGCGGCGTGGCGTAGACGCGCTCGCCCTCGAACACGGAGGAGCCGTAGTGCAGCGCGTGTGCGCTGACGTGGGTGGTGGCTTCGGCCCACGGCTTGATGCGGCCGTTGTGCCAGACGAAGGGCGTACTCATGCAGCGGTCTCCTTGTGCGCGCGTGTGTGCACGGGTGCAGCACCCGGCGGATTCGACGCCGCCTGGCGTTCGATGCGATTGACGATGGCCAGCGCGGCTTGCGCAGTGGCTTCGACGATGTCGGTGCTGACGCCCGCGCCGTTCCACTGGCGGCCGGCGTGATGGGCGACCAGCCGTGCCTGGCCCTGCGCGTCGCCGCCTTCGCTCACCGCGCGCACCTGGAAATCGGCCAGGCGCAGGTCGCTGTCGGTGGCGCGTTCGATCGCGCGCAGCACCGCGTCGACCGGGCCGTCGCCGATCGCCGCCTCCGCCGCCTCGCGGCCATCGTCGTGGCGCAGTTTCACCGCGGCCGAGGCGCCGGCGCCCAGGTGCGTGCTGGTGTCCAGCCGCAACAGTCGCCACGGACCCAGCGCGTCGGGGTCCTGGCCCAGCGCCAGTGCTTCCAGATCCTCGTCGTGCACTTCGCGCTTCTTGTCGGCCAGCGTCTTGAAGCGCGCGAAGATCGCGTCCAGCGCCGCTTCTTCCGGCGCGTGACCCAGCGCCTGCAGGCGCTGGCGCAGTGCGGCGCGGCCGGAGTGCTTGCCCAGCACCAGTTTCGTCTCGGCCAGGCCCACGTCCTGCGGGCGCATGATCTCGTAGGTGCCGCGGTGCTTGAGCATGCCGTGCTGGTGGATGCCG
>CALCWL010000095.1 GCA_937906285.1 uncultured Rhodanobacter sp.
TCCTGCCGCGCAGCAACTACCAGCACTGGCAGCGCGAGGGCAAGGTGCGGCAGGACACCCTCACCGAGGAGATCGCGCGTCGCTCGCAGGCCTTGCCCGCGGTGCCGGGCATCGACTGGCCTCGCTGGCTGCAGGCGCTGATGCAGGCCCGGCATGGCCGTGATGGGGTGGTGCCCGGCGTGCGGGCGCAGGACGTCTTCGCCGCGCTGCACGGCAAGCCGCCGTCGGCGCGGGCCGTGGACGTGGCCGCGCAGCGGCCCGATCTGGAGCAGCGCCTGCGCGGGCTGACGTTGCCGGAGGCGGTCGATGCCCTGTGGGGCACCCGCCTGGCCGACGAGCTCGACGAGCTGGTGATCAAGAGCTACCTGGATTTCTTCGACGAAGACCAGTCCTCCTGGCGCATGCCCGGCCGCGAGCGCGGCCTGTTCGCCGCCTGGAGCGAGATCGCGCGGCGCAATGCGCGACTGTTCCTGCGCGGGCTGCACGTGCGGCGCATCCTCGACCGGGTGCAGGATTCCGAGAGTGCGGTGGTGCATGTGATGGAGGAGATGGGTATCGAGGCCGACGCCTGGTCGGCCTACTTCACCCGCGAGCTCACCCGGCTGCACGGCTGGACCGGCTTCGTGCGCTGGCGTTCGTCCGCCAAGCATTACTACTGGGCGCAGCGCTACCCCGCCGACGTCGTCGATCTTCTGGCCATTCGCCTGGTGGTGGGGCTGGCGCTGCTGCAGGAAAGTGCGCGGCGCCGCGGCACGCCGGTGCGGCGTGACCAGCTCGACGCCGTGCTGCATGAGCGCGGCGCGGAGTGCCTTCTGCGCAATGCGCTGCACAGCGGCGAGGTGTTGCCCGACTGGGCGCAACGCATCGACGACACCTTGTCGCGCGGCGGCGGCAAACGCTGCGAGGCCCTGCTGCAACGCTACTGGCCATTATGGCAAGCCCGCCAGGGACAGGAGCAGGCCGCCGCCTTGCGCGAACTGGCCGCCGCGGCGGACGCCATCCCGGCGCTCGAGACGCTCTCGGCGGAGGATATCGCGGGATTGATCGAGGGACTGCAGGAGTTCGCGCAGCAGGAGGGCATGGTGTGGACGCTGGCGATGGAGGCGCAGGCCATCGACCATCTGCTCGCGCAGGTGCAGGTGCCGCAGGATCTGCCGTCCGGCAAGCGGCCGTTCGCCCAGGCCTGGTTCTGCATCGACGTGCGCGCCGAGCCGATCCGTCGCCACCTGGAACGGGTCGGCGACTATCAGACCTTCGGCATCGCCGGGTTCTTCGGCGTGCCGGTGGGCTTCCTCGGCTACGGCAAGGGCAGCGAGAGTCACTTCTGTCCGGCGGTGCTGACGCCCAAGAACCTGGTGCTGGAACTGCCGGCCGAGCTCGATCCCAAGGACGAGGATTTCATCAGCACCCTCGGCCATGTGCTGCACGATCTCAAGAGTTCGGTGCTCTCGCCCTACGTCACAGTGGAGGCGGTCGGCATGCTGTTCGGGCTGGACCTGTTCGGCAAGACCCTGGCGCCGCTGGGCTACAGCCGCTGGCGCAGCCGCATCGATGCCGACAAACCCGTCACCCGCCTGCTGGTGGACAAGCTGACCCGCGAGCAGGCCGACTCCATCATCCGCACGCTGCAGCGGGCGATGATCGTCAAGGCGCTGCAGGCCGAGCTGCATATCGAGCGCGAGCGGGTGGACGACGACATGATCCGCGAGCTGCGCGAGACCGCGCTGCGCCACCGCGAGGGACCGACGCGGCTGCGAACGGAGTTCGGCGTTTCGGAGCGGCAGGAAGCCGAGTTCATCGACAAGCTGCGCAAGGACTACCGCGTCGACGCCGACTACGCCAATCATCAGCTCGTGCGGCTGGGGCGCATCGGCTACTCGCTCGACGAGCAGGTCAATTACGTGCACACGGCCCTGACCATGATCGGGCTGACCAAGACCTTCTCGCGCTTCGTGCTCATCGTGGGCCACACCGGGCAGACCGAGAACAACCCCTACGAATCGGCGCTGGACTGCGGCGCCTGCGGCGGCAGCAGCGGCCTGGTCAATGCCCGGGTGCTGGCGCAGATGGCCAACAAGCCCTTGGTGCGCGAGCGGTTGCGCGCCAGGGGCATCGACATTCCCGATGACGCCTGGTTCCTGCCGGCGCTGCACAACACCACCACCGATGCCATCGAGCTGTTCGACCTCGACGTATTGCCGCCCCGCCACCTGGCCTATCTGGATCGCCTGCGCAACGGCCTGCTCGCGGCGTCCAAGCTGGCCGCGGCCGAGCGCATGCCCAAGCTGCTGCCGGAAGCACGGGCGATCAAGCCGGCGCAGGCCTGGCGCCTGGCGCATCGCCTGGCGGTGGACTGGGCGCAGGTGCGGCCCGAATGGGGGCTGTCGAAGAACGTGTATGGCATCGTCGGGCGGCGCTCGCTTTCAGAGTGTGCCGATCTGCAAGGCCGTCCCTTCCTGCTGTCGTACGACTGGCGTTGCGATCCCAAGGGGCGCCTGCTCGAAAACCTGCTGGCGGCGCCTGTGGTGGTGGGCGAGTGGATCAACCTCGAATACTTTTTCTCCACCGTGAACAATGCCCGTCTGGGCAGCGGCAGCAAGGTCTATCACAACGTGGCCGGGCGCTTCGGCGTGATGACCGGCAACCTGAGCGATCTGCGTACCGGCCTGCCGACGCAGACGGTGATGCGCGAGGGCCAGCCCTATCATGAGCCGATGCGCATGATCGCGCTGATCGAGGCGCCGCTGGATTTTGCCGCGCGCGCGCTGCAAAACGTGGTCAAGGCCAAAAGCCTGGTGCTCGGCGGGTGGATTCGCGCCATCGTCATCGATCCCACACAGGGCTACAAGCCTTTCGTCTTCAACAATGGCCAGTGGGAGGAGCGCCCGCCTCTCGTTGCTCCGGCCAAGGAGGAATACGTCGCATGAACGCGATC
>CALCWL010000096.1 GCA_937906285.1 uncultured Rhodanobacter sp.
GGCACGCTTGCGCTTGCGCTCCTGGGTCGGCTTTTCGTAGAACTCGCGCTTGCGCGTCTCGGCCAGCACGCCGGCCTTCTCGCAGGTGCGCTTGAAACGACGCAGTGCGATCTCGAACGGCTCGTTCTCGCGAACTTTTACGTTGGGCATGGAAACTCCGGGTGGTAATCTGCCCGCCTGTGCGGGACAGTGGAAAGTGGTGAGCCGCGAATTATACCGTGGATAACAGAGAATTTTCAAAGCCGGCCAACCGGCCGGTGCTGGGCATCGAGAGCTCCTGTGACGAGACCGGCGTAGCCATCCTGCGCTGGCAGCCGGATGCCCCGGGGGCGGGCCTGCTGGCCCACACCCTGTACAGCCAGATCAAGTTGCACGCCGATTACGGCGGCGTGGTGCCCGAGCTGGCCAGCCGCGACCACGTGCGCAAGCTGCTGCCGCTGATCCGCGAGGCGCTGGCCCAAGCCGGGCTGGGCGTGCGCGACCTCGGCGGGGTGGCCTATACGGCCGGTCCCGGCCTGGTCGGCGCGCTGTTGGTGGGCGCATCGGTGGGCCGCGCGCTGGCCTGGGCGCTGGACGTGCCGGCCCTCGCCGTCCACCACATGGAAGGTCACCTGCTGGCCCCGCTGCTGGAGGCCGACCCGCCGGAGCCGCCGTTCGTGGCCCTGCTGGTGTCTGGCGGCCACTCGCTGCTGGTCGAGGTCAAGGCGATCGGCGAATACGCCATCCTGGGCGACACCCTGGACGACGCCGCCGGCGAGGCCTTCGACAAGACCGCCAAGCTGATGGGCCTGCCGTATCCCGGTGGTCCGGCGCTGGCGAAGCTGGCCGAGCAGGGGCGTCCGGGCGTGTTCCGCTTCTCGCGGCCGATGACCGACCGGCCCGGGCTGGATTTCAGCTTCTCCGGCCTGAAAACCCAGGTGCTGCTGGCGTGGCAGAAATCCGACCAGAGCGAGCAGACTCGCGCCGACGTGGCGCGCGCCTTCGAGGAGGCGATCGTGGAGACGTTGCTGATCAAGTGCCGCCGCGCCCTGGAGGCCACCGGTACCCGCCGGCTGGTGATCGCCGGCGGGGTGGGCGCCAACCGCCGGCTGCGTGCGGAACTGGCGGCGGCCGGCGAGAAGGACGGCTTCCGCACGTACTTCCCCCGCCTGCAGTTCTGCACCGACAACGGCGCGATGATCGCCCTGGCCGGCGCGATCCGGCTGGCCAGCGGCCAGCAGCAGGACGAAACCGTGCAGGTGCGCCCGCGCTGGGACCTGCAGACGTTGCCGGCTGCCTGAGCTGCCGTAGGGCGGGCACCGCCCGCCGCTCCTGGTCTTGGTACGTCGAAAAGCCGGCGGGCAGTGCCCGCCCTACAAAGCGACTACGCGCTCACCATTGCGTGCGCCCGGGCAGCAAGCCCTTCAGCTCCGCGTCGGTGAGGTTGCGCCACTGGCCGGGTTTCAGGTGGGCCAGCTTCACGTTGTCGATGCGCACGCGGCGCAGCTGGGTGACCCGGTAGCCGAAGGCCGCCGCCATCAGGCGGATCTGGCGGTTCAGGCCCTGGGTCAGCACGATCGAGAAACCGAACTTGGCGATGCGGCGCACGCGGCAGCGCTGGGTCATCTGCCCATGGATGCGCACGCCCTTGCCCATGCCGGCGATGAATTCGTCGGTGACCGCCTTGTTCACGCCGACCAGGTATTCCTTCTCGTGGTGGTTCTCCGCGCGCAGGATCTCGTTGACGAAATCCACGATGTTGCCGTCCACGGCGTGGTCGGTGGTGCAGGTGATGCCGACCGGCTTGTTCAGCGCGATGTAGACCGCCTTCTTCGCCGCTGGCGTGGCCGCCAGCACGCGCGCCTTGACGATCTCGCCATCAACGCGCACTTCGTCGCCGTCCAGCGCCTTGGCGCCGGTGCCCACCACCTCGCCGTTGATGCTCACGCGACCGGCGAGAAGCCACTCGTCGGCTTCGCGGCGCGAACACAGGCCGGCTTCGCTGATGTACTTGTTCACGCGCATAAGGCCGGGAATCGGGAATCGGGAATCGGTGAGGTTGGGTGAGGTCGCGCTGATCGGATTTCGTATGGTTTTCGGGCATTGGGCGGCGCGCGTGGCTCACGTTCTGCAGCTTTTACCTATTCCCGATTCCCTATTCTCGATTCTCAGCTCCTCAGCCCCACGCCGCGCCGGAGCAGGTACAGCGCCGCCATCGTCAACCCGGCAATGAACACCAGCATCACCACGAAGGCCCCGCCCACCGACACGTCGCTGATGCCGAGAATGCCGTGGCGGAACGCGTTGACCATGTACAGGATCGGATTGGCGTGCGAAATGGCGCGCCAGGGCTCGCCCAGCATGTTGATCGAGTAGAACACGCCGCCCAGGTAGGTCAGCGGGGTGATCACGAAGGTGGGCACCAGGGCGATGTCGTCGAATTTGCTGGCGAACACCGCGTTGATGAAACCGGCCAGCGCGAAGATCACCGCGCCCAGCAGCACCGCTGCCAGCGCCACCAGCGGGTGCGCCACCTGCAGCGAGGTGAAGAACAGCGCCACCAGCAGCACCAGCAGGCCGACCACCAGGCCGCGCAGCACCGCGCCGATCACGTAACCCGAGAGGATCGCCCAGTTGGACATCGGCGCCACCAGCATCTCCTCCACCGAGCGCTGGAACTTGGCGCCGTAGAACGAGCTGGAGATGTTCATGTAACTGTTGTTGATGATGCTCATCATCACCAGTCCGGGCACGATGTACTGCATGTATGGAACGCCGTCGATCTTGCCGATGCGGCTGCCGATCAGCTTGCCGAAGATGATGAAGTACAGCGTCATCGTGATCACCGGCGGGATCAGTGTCTGCGTCCAGATGCGCATGATGCGCACCAGCTCGCGCCGGGCAACCGTGTACAGTGCGACGAGGTTGGGCGAGGTGCTGCTCATGCTGCCTTCTCCCGTTTACCTTCCACCAGTCGCACGAACAGTTCCTCCAGCCGATTGGTCTTGGTACGCATCGAGTGAACGGTGATGCCGTGGCCGGTGAGTGCGCCGAACAGCGTGTTGAGATCCTGCTTGCGGGCCATTTCGGCTTCCAGGGTGCGCTCGTCGACCCGGCGCAGGGCGATGCCGGCCACGCTGGGCAGTTCGCCTGCCGCCGGCTCGGCCAGGTCAAGCACGAACGTCTCCACGTCCAGCGTCGCCAGCAGGCGTTTCATGCTGGTGTTCTCGATGATCGTGCCGTGGTCGATGATCGCGATGTTGCGGCACAGCGACTCGGCTTCCTCCAGGTAGTGCGTGGTCAGGATCACCGTGGTGCCGGCCGCGTTGATGGCGCTGACGAAGTGCCACATCGAACGGCGGATCTCGATGTCCACGCCGGCGGTGGGCTCGTCCAGGATCAGCAGCCTGGGCTCGTTCATCATCGCGCGGGCGATCATCAGGCGGCGCTTCATGCCGCCGGACATCTCGCGCGCCTGGTGGAACGCCTTGTCCCACAGCCGCAGTTCCTTCAGGTATTTCTCGGCGCGTTCGGCGGCGAGCTTGCGCGGGATGCCGTAGAAGCCGGCCTCGTTGACGCAGATGTCGAACGGCTTCTCGAACTGGTTGAAGTTGATCTCCTGCGGCACCAGGCCGATCAGCTGCATCGCCGCGCTGCGCTCGCGCATGACCGAGCGGCCGAACACCAGTGCATCGCCGCTGCTGGCGTTGACCAGCGAGGAGAGGATGCCGATCAGGGTCGACTTGCCCGCGCCGTTGGGCCCGAGCAAGGCGAAAAAGTCGCCCTGCTGCACGGTGAGGCTGACGCCCTTGAGTGCCTCGACGCCATTGCGGTAGACCTTGCGCAGGTTGTCGACGACCAGCGCGGGGGGCGAATCGTTGTGCGGAACGGACATGGGCTGCGCCAGGAGGGACAAGCCGCTTATTATACGGGGCTGACTCCTGTCGTCCGGGCCTGCCCGACGCACACACTGTTTCGGGAAAACCATGGCCGAATCCTTCCAGCTCCGTCTCGTCGACGCCCGCATGCTCGCGCCGACGGTGCGCCACCTGGTGTTCGAGCGTGTCGACGGGCAACCGCTGGCGTTCCAGCCGGGCCAGTTCCTGCAGGTGCATTTCCACTACGACGACGGCACACCGACCAAGCGCAGCTACTCGGTGGGCAGCGTCGGGGACGGCGCCTCGCCCGTGCGGCAGATCGAGATCGCGGTGAGCTACGTCGAGGGTGGTGCCGCGACGAAGCTGCTCGGCGAGTTGCCGGTCGGCGGCATCGTCGACGCCAGCGGCCCGTATGGCCGTTTCTGCCTGCAGGAGGCCGACACCCACCCGCGTTACCTGCTGTTGGCCACCGGCACCGGGGTCACCCCGTACCGCGCGATGCTGCCGCAGTTCGAGAAGCTGCTGGCCGCCGGCAATCGCGAAGTGGTGCTGCTGTACGGCGCCCGCAACGAAACCGAACTGCTCTACGGCGAGGAGTTCGAGGCGTTCGCGCAGCGCCATCCCGGCTTCCTGTTCCACGGCTGCCTCAGCCGCGAGGCCCGCGCCGTGCCGCGCCCCGGCGATCGGGCCGGCCACGTGCAGAACGTGCTGGCCGAACTCGGCCCCAGCGCCGAACGCGACATCGCCTACCTGTGCGGCAACCCCAACATGGTCGATGCCGCCTACGCGGCCCTGCAGGAGTTCGGCCTGCCGGTGAAACAGATCCGCCGCGAGAAGTACATCTCTTCGCGCTGACCTCGCCGGCCTTCCCGGTTCACGGCTCTTGCACGTGCGCGTCACGTGGGGTGCGGTAAGCAGGCGTACATGGAATCGGTACGGCGCACTTGCCCGGCTGAAATGTGACGCGCATCACAATTTGCGATGCGTGCCCCCGCCGCCGCTAAAGCCCGTGCGAGCACGGCCGAAAGCCACTTGAGTTACCCCGTCATCGGCGGGGGTCACGCAAGAGGTGCAGGGCATGAGGAGTCCGCTGGGAAGCAGCATGGTCGGTAGCGCATGGATGGCGCTGGCGCTGCTGGCGGCCTTTTCGGTTGCCGAAGCCTCCGGCGGGCGGATCTCGTTCTCCGGGGCGGTGGTGGAGCCGACTTGCAGCGTGCCGACCCATGACCTTGCCGCCAGTCTCCCCGGCCCGGCCGCCCACCCCAGCTCACCGCTGCGACTCGTCTGCGGCCGGACCGCGACCGATCCGGGGCGGCCGTATTCGCGCGTGGTGCTCGATCTGGATGCGGCGCGTGGCGCCGACGACCGCCTGCTCAACTACATGATTCGCCGCGCCTCCCCCGCATCCACCGGCGGCACGTCCTACAAGCTGGTCGTGCGCACCTACGACTGAGCGGGTCCGGGCGTCAACGCCTCACTGATAGAAAAGGTCGAAGGTCACCGTGGCCTTGACCGCTCCGCCGGTGACGGTTGGCGCCGTCTGGAAGTACTGTGCGAAATACGGGATCGAGGTCGTCGCATTGGGCGGCGTCACCACGGTCTGGGTCTCGAACTGCATCGGGGTGGAGTTGCTGTCCAGGATGCGCACGCCGATGCCCGCCGCATAGCCCGCGCCGGAGGGTGCCACCACGCCGGTGTGGCTGTCCGGGTTGGAGGCATGCATGGTGATGCTGGCCACCGCCGTGCCGCTGGGACAGCTGAGCTGGATCTGGAACGGCGTCTTGCCCGAGGTCGAGCCGATCCCGGCGAATGCGCTGGTGGTCACCGTGGGCAGGGTCACGTAGATCGGGTTGGTGACGATGGTGCAGCTCGGCGTGGTGAAGGTGATCGAGTTGCCCAGCCGGAAGGTTTCGGGGTACAGCGCATTGCCCGAGTCATCGTCCCAGCGCCAGCGGCCCAGCTCGCCGGCCGCCAATACGCTGCCCGAGGTGATCGGGCCGGTCTTCACCAGCTCCAGGCCCGAGGTGACACTGAAGGTCGAGGACGACAACCACTCGTTGTTGAGCGGGTAGCGCGTCAGGTAGTCGGTCGGATGGGTCAGGCGGTAGCCCAGCCCCGGTATGCCGGTTTCATACGTGACATTGTCTGCAAGGTAGCCGCCGCGCGTGTTGGTTACGCCGTAGGTCATCCAGTCCCCGAAGTATCCGTTGCAGGAGATTACCGGCGGGTTCATGGGGGCTGCCTGGGCAGAAGTCGCAAGCACGGTTCCGACGGCCGTGTTGGCCGCGATCGTGATGGTCGACGGGAGGCTGAACGTGACCGAGGTGTTGCCGCCGGAGGCGTACTGGCATTTTGCGTGGACGCCCAGCGGAACGGTCAGCAGCAACAGCATCGTCCACAGCCAATTGGCGCGCATCATGTTCCACTCCCGGCGACCTGCGCCGTGTCGCGTGACGGTTCGCAGGTGACGTCGATCTTTTCGATCGCGCCGGCGGTGCGCTTCGCCTTGTCTTGCGCTTTCAACTGATACGGCAGCGAGCAGGTGCGGGCGACGTCCTGATCCTGCCACTGCACGCTGAGCCGACCGCTTGCGTGGGGCACGCGCACCATGATCTGCCCGGCCTGGCCGACCACGCCTACCGGCGTGCCCTGCGCGTCGTCGACCTCGGCGCCGAACGGCAGCGTCTTGCCGTCCGGGAGGCGGGTCTGGATCAGCACGAAGCGGCCGCTTTCGCTCTTGAACCTGATCAGCACCACCGCGCCGGCGCGCGGGGCGATCTGCGCGCTGGTGCTGTCCAGCTGCACGTCCAGCGACAGGCCGGCGGGGTCGATGTCGATCCGGTTGAGCTGGTACGGGGTGAGGTACGGGATCAGCGCATAGCCGGCGTGCCCGATCTTCAGGCCGGCGGCGTTGATGACCCGCGCACCGGCGGCGTCCTGCGCCTCGACGATGCCCACGGTGTCGCCCAGCGGCTGGCCGAAGGTGACGCCTCCGGGATGCGCCACGATGCCGCCGGCCAGGTTGAGCGAGGCCTGCGAATAGCCGCTGCCCGCGCCGAAGCCGGCATTGAGCTGCACGTGACTGCCGCGATAGCCCGCGTTGACGCTGCCGCTGGTACCCACCGCGCCGCTGTCGCGACCGCCGTCGTGGGTGGCGGTGACGCCGTAGTTGAACTGGTCGTTGTTGCCGGCAGTGCCGCTGACGGTGGCCTGCTCCTGCGTGGCGTCGCTGCCGCTGCGGCTCAGTGCGCCGGTGAGGACGGGCGCGTGCGCACCGTTGCCAAGCGGGATGGTGAGGTTGAGCATGAAGCGGTTTTCGCTGCGCCCGAACAGGTTGCGCTCGCGGCTGGCCGAAACGTTGTAGTTCAGCCGGCCGATCGAATTGTTGTAGCCGACCTGGAATTGCGTGTCGGTGCCGCCGCGGTTCCAGTAGTCGCGCGCCGAACCGGTGACGTAGAGCGAGCCGCCGGCCGTGCCCAGGCGCTGGCTGAGGTTGATGCTGAAGTTGTTGCGCTGGCGATCGACGCCAGCCGTTTCCAGCGCGCCGGTGTAGTTGACGCCGGCCAGCGCCGCCTGCTGCTCCGGAGTGAGCAAACCGGCCACCGGCACGCCGTTGATCAGGATCGGCTGCGCCGGCCCGCTGGCGAACACGGGCAGGCCGCGCCGCGCGTAGTCGCGGGCGCGCGCGGCATCGCGCAGGGTCAGGTAACCGCTGGTGGAATAGCGATAGGCCGCCACGGAAAGCGAGGTGCCGGTGGGCGCCATGATCTTGCTGTAGCTCAACCGCACGCTCTGGCCGGACATCGTGTCGAGGCCGGGAATGCGCGTGCGCGCGCCGGTGATGTCCATCGCGAAAGCGCCGTAGCGGGTGTTCAGCGCACTGCCCAGCAGCACCGCACCGTAGCCCTGCGAGCCGATCACGCCGGCATAGCCGGTCAGCAGGTTGGTGAAGCCGTGCTGCAGGGTGGCCTGCACCACATTCGGCTCATCCTCGATGGTCTGCTCGCGCAGCTGGCCGGCCGCGACGCTGAAGCGGTTGACGCCAGGGCGCAACAGTTGCGGCACCGAGGCGTACGGCACCGAAAAGGTGTGCACGCGGCCGCTGGCTTCGGTCACGCTGACCTCGAGGTCGCCGCCGTAGCCGGTCGCGTACAGGTCGTCGATCACGAACGGGCCGGGCGCCACCGTGGTCTGGTAGATCAGCATGCCGTTCTGGCGCACCACCACCTTGGCGTTGCTGTCGGCCACGCCGCGCACGGTGGGCGCGTAGCCGCGCAGCGACTGCGGCTGCATGCGGTCGTCGGTGGCGATCTGCACGCCGCGCAGGCCGAAGCTGTCGAAGATCTCGCCGCTGGTCCAGGAGTCGCCCACGGTCAGCTGCGCGCGCAGCGCGGTCAGGTCGCGCTGCGCGTAGGTCGCGATGTTCTGCCAGTGATGCGAGGAACCAGCGCCGGCCGTGCCGGATTGCCAGTTCAGCGTCGAGTTGTGACGCAGCCGCCACGCGCCGAGGTTGAGGCCGGCGTCCAGGCCAAGGTAGGTCGAGGTCTGGCGCAGGCTGCCGGCGCTGGTGCGGTAGCTGTTCAAGTTGTAGTTGAGCAGGCCGGCAGTAACGCCGGCGTCCCAGTATTTCGGGTCGACATAGCCGCGCGCGGCGTGTCCCAGGAACGCCTGCGGCACGCTGGCGTCCAGCCGCAGGTCGCCCAGGTCGAAGCCGAGGCTGGCGCCGGGGATCACGCGCGTGATGTCGACGCAGGCGGCCGGATCGGCCATCTCGGCAAGCAGCGCATCGGTGAGATGGGCCGGCTGCAGGCCCAGCGTGTCCAGCAGCGCCGGGGTCACGCAGGGCGTGGCGCTGGCGTCGGGCGAGGGCGCGGCCAGGCGCACGTCGCGGCGGCCGACCGGCGCGTCGTTGAGGTAGATGTCGACGCTGTAGTTTCCCGCAGGCACGAAATTGCCGCGCTCGAAGCGCGACAGGTCGGTGGTGTTCTGGCCCGCACCGGCGAGCATGCTGCGGTCGAAGTTGGCATC
>CALCWL010000097.1 GCA_937906285.1 uncultured Rhodanobacter sp.
CGTACTTCGGCATCTGCTACGGCATGCACGCGGCGGTGGTGGATTTCGCCCGCCATGTGGCCGGCCTGGCCGACGCCGACTCCAGCGAGAACGACCGCAACACGCCGAATCCGGTGATCGCGCTGATCACCGAGTGGACCACCGCGACCGGCGAAGTCGAGCAGCGCAGCGACCGATCCGACCTCGGCGGCACCATGCGCCTGGGTTCCCAGGAGTGCCGCCTCAAGGCCGGCACGCTGGCGCGCGCCCTGTACGGGCAGGACGTGGTGCGCGAGCGCCATCGCCACCGCTACGAGTTCAACAACCGCTATCGGCAGACGTTCGAGGACCTGGGTCTGGTGATCTCCGGCAAGTCGATGGACGACCTGCTGGTGGAGATCGTCGAACTGCCGCAACAGCAGCATCCCTGGTTCCTCGGCTGCCAGGCGCACCCGGAGTTCACCTCGACCCCGCGCGACGGCCATCCATTGTTCAGTGGCTTCGTGCGTGCAGCGCGCGAGTACAAAGCCGTGCGCGACGGCGAGAAGCTGGCCAGGGAGCACGTGGCATGAAGCTGTGCGGCTTCGAGATCGGACTGGACCGCCCGCTGTTCCTGATCGCCGGCCCGTGCGTGGTGGAGTCCGAGCAGCTGCAGCTGGACACCGCCGGCACGCTCAAGGAAATCACCGGCAAGCTCGGCGTCCACTTCATCTTCAAGTCCAGCTTCGACAAGGCGAACCGCTCCTCCGGCGAGAGCTTCCGCGGGCCGGGGCTTGAAGAAGGCCTGCGCATCCTCGGCGAGGTGAAGCGGCAGATCGGCGTGCCGGTGCTCACCGACGTGCACGAATACACCCCGATGGACGAAGTGGCGTCGGTGGTCGACGTGCTGCAGACGCCGGCCTTCCTGTGCCGGCAGACCGACTTCATCCAGAAGGTGGCGCGCGCCGGCAAGCCGGTGAACATCAAGAAGGGCCAGTTCCTGGCGCCGTGGGACATGAAGCACGTGGTGGCCAAGGCCAGGGCCGTCGGCAACGACGACATCATGGTGTGCGAGCGCGGCGCCAGCTTCGGCTACAACAATCTGGTGTCGGACATGCGCTCGCTCAGCGTGATGCGCGAAACCGGCTGTCCGGTGGTGTTCGACGCCACCCATTCGGTGCAGTTGCCCGGTGGACAAGGGGCCAGCTCCGGCGGCCAGCGCGAATTCGTGCCGGTACTGGCGCGCGCGGCGGTGGCCGTGGGCGTGGCCGGCCTGTTCGCCGAGACCCATCCCGATCCCAGCAAGGCGCTGTCCGACGGCCCGAATGCGTGGCCGCTGGGCAAGATGGAGGCGCTGCTGGAGACCCTGCTGGAGCTGGATGCCGTGACCAAGCGGCACCGCTTCCTGGAGCAGGATGTTTCCTGAAACACCGGGCGCAGCGATGCGCCCGTTCCAACTCATTCACTACCCAGGCAGACGGACACCGCATGAGCACCCAGATCACCCGCATCCACGCCCGTGAAATCCTCGACTCGCGCGGCAACCCCACGCTG
>CALCWL010000098.1 GCA_937906285.1 uncultured Rhodanobacter sp.
AACAGCCCGGCCACGCGCACCAGCGCGCCGGCTTCGTTCTGCAGCAGGATGGACAGGGTTTGGTTCATGGCAATTCTCCGCAGACTTTCATGGATGGAACCGGGCGTTCGCACGAGGCGCAACGCTTCGACTCCGTTTGCTCGCGCAAACTGCGCTCGGCGCGAGCGGTTCTTTCAGAACATCGACGTCGCCTCGGCGGCGCCTGCCTCGGCCGTCGCCTTGCGCGAGGCAATGAAATCGCCGGTGATCATCTGCGCGTAGCTGGCGCCGGGGCCGACCATCGGGTACACGCCGGCGTCCGGGTCGATCACCACTTCGAGGAAGGCCGGGCCGGCGAAGGCGAGGAAGTCGGCGACGGTCGCTTCCAGGGCGGCCGGATCGTCGAGCCGTCGCGCCCAGGCAAAACCGTCGGCCTGCGCGGCGAGCACGAAATCCTTGGTGTGCAGGCTCTTGTCCGAAGCTGCGAAGCGGCTCTTGAAGTACAGCTTCTGCCACTGCCGCACCATGCCGTCGCCGCTGTTGTTGAGCACCACGACCTTCAGCGGCAGGCCGTAGGTGGTGACGGTTTCCAGCTCGCCGATGTTCATGCGGATGCTGGCGTCGCCGTCGATGTCGATCACGAGCTTGCCCGGGTGCGCGAACTGCGCGCCGATCGCCGCGGGCAGGCCGAAGCCCATCGTGCCCATCGAGCCGGAGGTGAGCCAATGCCGTGGCGCCCGGAAATCGAAGTACTGCGCCGCCCACATCTGGTGCTGGCCGACGCCGGTGCTGATGATCGCGCGGCCTTGCGTGTGGCGGTTGAGCGCCTCGATCACCGCATGCGGCTGGATCAGCGCGCTGGCGCGGTCGTAGTCCATCGCGTGCGTGCGCTTGAGTTCGGCCACGTGTGCATGCCAGGCGGCGAGCGGCGGCTTGATGGCGTGCGCGCGACCGTACGCGGTGAGTCGTTCCAGCGCGCGCCCGAGGGGACCGACATGGTGCCAGTCCACGCGCTTGACCTTGCCGATCTCGGCCGGGTCGATGTCGACCTGCGCGATGAACTTTGCGCGCGGCGCGAACTTGTCCGGCACGCCGGCCACGCGATCGTCGAAGCGCGCGCCCAGCGCCAGCACGAAGTCGCAATCCTCCACGGCGTAATTCGCGTAGGCGGTGCCGTGCATGCCGAGCATGTGCAGCGCCAGCGGGGCGGTGCTGTCGAACGCGCCCAGGCCCATCAGGGTGGTGGTGACCGGCAGAGCGAAGGCGTCCACGAAGGCGCGCAGCGCCGCGCTGGCATCGGCCGCGATCACCCCGCCGCCGGCGTAGATCAGCGGTCGCCGCGCCTGCGCCAGCGCGGCGAAGAACGCCGCGCAATCCGCGTCGGACAGGCTGGCCTGTTCCACCGTGCGCAGCCGCGAGCGATAGCCGCCGAGCAACAGCTCGCCGCTGCCGCGCCAGGCGATCGCGGCGTTCTGCACGTCCTTGGGCACGTCCACCACCACCGGGCCGGGGCGGCCGCTGCGCGCGAGGGTGAACGCGGTGCGCACGGTCGTTTCCAGCTGCGCGGCGTCGGTGACCAGGAACACGTGCTTGGCGCAGGCGCCCATGATGTTGCTGACCGGCGCCTCCTGGAACGCGTCGCTGCCGATCGCCGCGGTACCGACCTGGCCGCAGATCACCACCAGCGGCACCGAGTCGGCCATCGAGTCGCGCACCGGCGTGACCATGTTGGTGGCGCCCGGGCCGGAGGTGACGATCGCCACGCCGACCTTGCCCGAGGCGCGCGCGTAACCGGCCGCCATGAACCCGGCGCCCTGCTCGTTGGCCGGCACCACCAGCGGCATGGAGTCGCTGCCGTCGTCGCGCGGGTGCAGCGCGTTGTGGCGGAACACCGCGTCGTACACCGGCAGGATCGCGCCGCCGGAGTAGCCGAAGATCACCGCCACGCCCTCGTCGGCGAGCACTTGCACGATCGCCTCGGCACCGCTGTTCGGCACCGCGACGGGTGAAGGATGGGCGACGGCTGCGCTGGCGGACGGGGAAGAGGTGGTCACGAGGATTCCTGGCGGCGCCGGCCTTGCCGGCGGGTCGAAAGGCGGCGGCTCAGTTGCGGATCAGTTCTTCCGCGGCGCCCTGGTGCACGGGCACGCCGTAGGTCGAGATGATCCGCAGCTCCTGCGCCACGGCGGAGAAGTTCTCCCATGCGATGCCGTTGACGTCGGCCTCGCAGGTGAAGCCGCGCGCGTCGTCGTCCTCGAAACCCACGTGGCGCAACTGCCCGGCGTGCGCAGGTTCGCGGCTGATCGAGAAATTGAGCTGGTCGGTACGCCACAGGGCGTAGCTGCCGGGCACCAGCGCGTGCGGCGGCTGGCCCAGGCGGGCGCTGTAATCGGCGACGGAAGCGTCCAGGTCGGCGACGGCCAGGGCGATATGGAAGCGTTTCATGGCGAACCTCGTGGTGTGTGGACAAGTGATGGGGGCCGCCGGCGTCACGCCGGCGGCCCGGCTGGAGTCAACCGGCCTTCTTCAGCGGCTCGACGGCCGCCTTCGGTGCGCTCGGCTGCAGCCACGGCATCCGTGCACGCAGCTTCGCGCCGACCTGCTCGATCGGATGCTCGAGGTCGGCCTGCTTGAGCCGCTTGTAGTTCGGCAGGCCGGCCTTGTATTCGGCCGTCCAGTTGCGCGCGAAGGTGCCGTCCTGGATGTCGGCGAGCACCTCCTTCATGCGTGCCTTCACGCCGGCGTCGACCACGCGCGGGCCGCTGACGTAGTCGCCGTACTGTGCAGTCTCGGAGACGAACTGCAGCATCTTGGCCAGGCCGCCTTCGTAGAACAGGTCGACGATCAGCTTCAGCTCGTGCATCACCTCGTAGTAGGCGATCTCCGGCTGGTAGCCGGCTTCCACCAGGGTCTCGAAGCCGGCCTGCACCAGCGAGCTGGCGCCGCCGCACAGCACCGCCTGCTCGCCGAACAGGTCGGTCTCGGTCTCTTCCTTGAAGTCGGTGCGGATGAGCAGGGCGCGGCCACCGCCGATGCCGTCGGCGTAGCCCTTCGTCTTCGCCTCGGCGTGGCCGCTGACGTCCTGGTGCACCGCCCAGATGCACGGCACGCCGCGGCCGCGCTCGTACTCGCTGCGCACCAGCGCGCCGGGGCCTTTGGGCGCGACCAGGATCACGTCGATGTCGTCGCGCGGTTCGATCTGCTTGAAGTGCACGTTGAAGCCGTGCGCGAACAGGAGCGCGGCCCCGGGCTTGAGGTTCGGCTCGATCGCTTCCTTGTACAGCGCCGGCTGCACCATGTCGGGGGTGAGCACGGCGACCAGGTCGGCGCCTTTCACTGCCTCGGCGGGTTCGGCGACCTTGAAGCCGTCGGCCTTGGCCTTGTGCCAGGTCGGGCCGTTAGGGCGCAGGCCGACCACCACGTCGAGGCCGGAATCGCGCAGGTTCAGCGCATGCGCGCGGCCCTGGCTGCCGTAGCCGAGCACGGCGATGCGGGATGAAGCGAGAGGGTTGTGGCTGCTCATGCGGTGACTCCCTGGTTGGATGCGGTGGTGTGGGATGCGGGTGTGGTGGTGGGCGAGGTGCAGGCGCCGTCGGAGGCCGAGCCCACCAGCAGGGCGAACTTGGCCAGTACGCCGCGCGTCACCCTGGGTGCGGGCGGTACCCAGCGCTTGCGGCGTTCGGCGAGGTCGGCGTCGGTGGAGATCTCGCGGGTCAGCGCGTCGATGCGGATGCGGTCGCCGTCGGCGAGCAGGGCGATCGGGCCGCCACGCGCGGCCTCTGGCGCGATATGCCCGACCATGAAGCCGTGGGTGGCGCCGGAAAAGCGCCCGTCGGTGATCAGCGCCACGTCGTCGCCGAGGCCGCGGCCGATCAGCGCGGCGGTGACGCCGAGCATCTCGCGCATGCCGGGGCCGCCGGCCGGGCCTTCGTTGCGGATCACCACCACGTCGCCCTTCGCGATGCGGCCTTCCTGCACGGCGGCGAAGGCAGCCTCCTCGCTCTCGAACACGCGTGCGCTGCCCTCGAAGCGGGTGCCGCCGTGGCCGGGGCCGTGCTTGCCGGGGATCTTCAGGATGCAGCCGTCCGGCGCCAGGTTGCCGTACAGGATGGAGTAGCCGCCGTGCGGTTTCAGCGGTGCGCTTACCGACGCGATCACCGATTGATCGGCGAAGCGCGGCGCGGCGGCGGCTTCCGCGAACAGGCTGCGGCCGGTGACGGTGGGTGCGTCCTGCAGCATGCCGGCCTCGATCAGCTCCTGCGCCACGCGCGCGGCACCGCCGGCGTCGAACATCTCCACCGCGGTGTAGCGGCCGGAGGGCAGCAGGTCGGCGATCACCGGGGTGGCCTCGGTGGCCGGCTGGAAATCCTCCAGCGACCACTCGGCGCCGGCCTCGCGCGCGATCGCCAGGGTGTGCAGCACCGCGTTGGTGGAGCCGGCGGTGGCCGCCACCATGCGCGCGACGTTGGCTAGCGAGCTGCGGTTGATCAGCGCGCGCGGCGTGCGCCCCGCGCGCAGGCAGTCCATCACCAGCTCGCCACAGCGGCGCGCAGCCTTGATCTTGTCCGGATGCGTGGCGGGGATGTCGTTCAGGCCCAGCGGCGACAGCCCCAGCGTGGTCAGCACCATCGCCATGGTGTTGGCGGTGAACTGGCCGCCGCAGGCGCCGGCGCCGCCACAGGCGTCGCATTCCACCGCGCGCAGTTCCGCGTCGTCGATCTTGCCCGCGCCGTGCGCACCCACCGCCTCGAATACCTGCTGGATGGTGATCGGCCGGTTCCGGTGCAGGCCGTGCGCGATGGTGCCGCCGTACAGCGCCACCGCGGGGATGTCCAGCCGCGCCATCGCCATCGCCGCGGCGGGAATCGTCTTGTCGCAGCCGCACAGCACCACCATGGCGTCGCACAGGTGGCCTTCCACCGCGGCCTCGATCGAGTCAGTGATCACCTCGCGGCTGACCAGCGAATAGCGCATGCCCGGCGTGCCCATGGCAATGCCGTCGGTGACCGCGATGGTGTTGAACTCCACCGGCGTGCCGCCGGCGGCGCGCACGCCGGCCATCGCCGCCTGCGCCAGCTCGCGCAGGTTGAGGTTGCACGGCGAGACGTCCGACCAGGTGTGCACCACCGCCACCAGCGGCTTCGATAGCGCGGCATCGTCCAGGCCGGTGGCGCGCAGCATGGCGCGGGCGGGAGCGCGGTCGGGGCCGCTCTTGATCAGGTCACTGCGCATG
>CALCWL010000099.1 GCA_937906285.1 uncultured Rhodanobacter sp.
TTCTCGCGGCCGATGCGCAGCACGTCGAGCATCTTCGCCGCGTCGATGTCGTAGGCCATGGTGACGTGGTGCAGCACCGCGCCGCCGCGGTGCGCCTGCGCCGCGCCGGCGATCTTGCCGCCGGCGGAGGTGATGTCGTTGAGCGGCTGGTACCAGGCCTTGATGCCCAGCGTGCCCAGCGCCTCGATCACCCATTCGTCCATGTACGCATACGCCTGCTGGAACGACAGCCCCTTGATCAGCGACAGCGGCGCGCAGATCGAATAGGTGATGGTGTTGCCCGGCTCGATGAACATCGCGCCGCCGCCGGAAATGCGCCGCACCACCTCGATGCCGTGGCGCTGCGCGGCCTCCATGTCGACCTCGTTGCGCAGCGACTGGAAGCGGCCGATGACCACGGCCGAGGAGGCCCATTCCCAGATGCGCAGCGTGGGCGGGCGGTGGCCGGCACCGACCTCGTGCACCAGCACGTCGTCCAGCGCCATGTGCAGGCTGGGGGATTGCGGCAGCGTGTGGATCAGTTGCCAGTCGTGGTCACGCCATTCGCTGCGCATCATGCGGTGTCTCCATCCAGGGCGCGGCGCACCGCGATCGCGATCGCCTGCGCCGAAAGGCCGTACATCATCACGTCATGGGCAAGGCCGTGCTCGATGGCTGCGGCGAGCTCGGTCTCGCCGGCGTTCCACGGCTGGCCCTCCAGCGCGCGGTTGATCGCTACCAGCGCGCTGTCCGGTTCCAGGAAGAAATCCCCGCTCACCTGCACGTCGGCGAGCCGGTCGTCGCGCACCTGCAGGTCGACCACCACCAGCTTGCCGCCGGGCATCTTGTATTCGCCGTGCATCCATCGTCCTCGTGCCGCCCACTGTCGTGGCGCGCAACGGGGCAATTTTGCCGCGTTCCGGCGGGCAGGGGAAATCCCGCACGGGTTCCCCTGCAGTCCGCCGGACGAACGTGCCGTGGGCCGGTGCCGCGTGCCGCGGCAGGAACCTCAGCGCATCTCCAGCTTGAGCGCCTTGGCGATGGATTCCCACGGCACGTACTTGTAGTTCTGGTTCTCGACCGGCAGCACGTTGCGGCCGTCCTGGGCGATCATCGCACCGTGCTTGAAGCCCGGGCCCAGGTTGCGGCTGGTGACCTCCAGCCCGTCGGTTTCGGAAATGCCGTCGATGCCGCGCGCGCCGTCCGCCACCACGGCGAACGAGCCCAGGTAAGCACGGTCGCCGTCGCGGCGGTACACCGCGTAGCTGTTGTTGCCCTGGCTGGACACCACGATGTAGCCGCGGCCGCCGCCCAGGTCGTAGATGCCCACGCCTTCGAGGTCGTCCTTGATCGCCTTGTTGTCGGCCACGCGGTCGACCGCGGTCATCGCGTCGCCGCCGTCGGGCTCGGCGCTCATCCGCCACAGCGCCACGTCCTCCTCGCCCACGTAGAGCACGCCGGATTCGTCGTCGGCCACGCAGCCCTCGGCCTGGCTGGCGAGGTGGAACTCGCGCACCTGCGCGATGCGCACGCGGCCGTTGCCGGCGTCGAGCAGCTCCCACTGGCGCATCAGGCCGTCGCCGGTATTGACGAAGACGTAGGTCTTGGCGGTCTTCGCGCTGCGGTACATGCACAGGCCGTACGGGTCGGCCATGCCGGTGTCCTGGACGCCGTCGGCGACGTCGACCAGCTCGCGCCGGTCCGGATCGAGCCGGTAGATCGCCACGGACTTGTGCGTGCGATCGCTGGCGGTGACCAGGGTGACCTGCTTGCCGCCCAGCGCGAAGCCGTTGCGCAGGTCGGTGTTGTTCATCTTGCCGTCGGCGCGGAACTGCAGCAGCTTGCCCTGCATGTCGTACACGGCCATGCCGGCCTTCTTGTCGGTGGCGACGATGAGGCTTTTCGCCGGGTCGGTCGGATGCGCCCAGATCGCCGGATCGTCCGCGGCATCGCCGTAGCTGGCCACCGGCACGGTTTCCACCAGCGCGGTGACGGTGGGCAGCGGCGGCCGGGCCACGGCGCGCGGGTCCTGCGGCGTACCCGCCGGCAGGTTCAGCGCCTTGGCCACGTCGGCCATCGACACGATCTGGTGGTTGGCGCCGCCATCCTCGTCGCTGACCAGCAGCACGCCGTGCGCGTAGCCCTCCAGCGCGGCGCTGGTGGCGAACAGCGGGCCGGGTTCGGCGACGGCCGTGCCGCTGGCGGCGGTGCCGACCTGGAAGCTGCCGAGATACGTGTCGTGATCGGCGCGGTCGTAGACGTTGATGCGCCCCTCGGCGCTGTCCGCGGCGAGCAGCCATTGGCTGCCCTTGCCGCCGTCGTACAAGGCCACGCCTTCGACCTTCTTGCCGAGGTGGCCCAGCCGCGGCGCATCGACCAGGCGCGCCGACAGGTCGGCTTCCGGGTCGCCGTCGAGATGCCACACGCCCACCGCCTGCTCGGCCACGTAGAGGTTGCCGTGGCGGTCGGCGGTGCACTGCTTGAGCTTGGAGGGCAGGTTGACCCGGCGCACCTGGCGCGCGTCGAGCTTGCCGTCGGCGTTGGCGTAGATCATCTGCTGGTCGACTTCGCCGCCGTCGCCGACCACCACGGCGTAGAGCGCGTCGTCCAGCTCGTAATGGAACAGGCACAGGCCTTCCACGGCGAAGCCGAGCGGGATGGCGCGGGCGCCGGCTTCGACCGGCTTGTCGCCGTCCATGGTGAACAGGCGCAGGCTGTTTTCGGTGGCGTCCAGCGCGGCGACCACCGTGGTCGAGCGGTCTCCCAGCGCGAACCCGTAACTCACGTCGACGCCGGCGGCTTCACCGGCCGCCACCGTGGCCTGGCGCTTGCCGTCCAGGCCGTACACCTCCAGCCCGCCGAGCGCGGCGGTGGCCAGCAGGCGGGCCGGCGCGTCGGGCGTGGCGCCTTCCACCAGCAGCGCGAAATCCGTCTTGCCGCTTTGCGTCGCCTCGCTCTGCGCGTGCGCGCGCACCAGCGTGGGTGCGGGCGTGGCGCCGGCCTCGTGCGCGGCCGGGCTGCAGCCTGCCAGGCCGGCGAGCAGCGCCAGCGATGTCGCGAGTGTGTAACCAAGCCGTGCTTTCATTCCTCGTCTCCTCAGTGCGGGGCGGCGTATGCGGCCAGGGCTTCGTTGCGCGTGGGCCACCATACGACAGCGGAAAGCGTTTTGCACGAAACATTCTAACGTGTTGCATTTTGGAATGTTTGTTCGTATTCTCGGGCTGCCATCACTTCGCCGCGGGGGCGTAAGTCGGGGGTGGCACATACCTCGGGGGTAGATGATCCATGCACACTTTTCGACGAAATGCGTTGCACGCGGCACTACTGCTGGCCGGTTGCGTGATCGCCACGCCCAGCCTTGGCCTGGCCAACGATGCCGCCGTACCGGCGGGCGCCCAGGCTCAAGGCGAGTCGCAGGGCAACGATGGCCAGGCCGCCACGACGACGGGCGCCCAGAAGGAAAAGGCGGTGGATCTGCAGTCGGTGGTGGTGACCGGCAACATCGGTTACCGCAACCACATCGACGTGCCTGCGCCGGTGCTGGTCTACGATCAGCAGTTCTTCGCCAAGTTCGAGCCGGTCTCGGTGGGCGACCAGCTGCGCCGCGTGCCGGGCATCGCCTTCGTCGGCGACATCGGCGAGTCGGTGGCGCCGGAGATGCGCGGCCTGGGCAACGGCTACACCCAGATCCTGGTCAATGGCCGCAGTGTGCCGGGCATCGGCAACGACCGCTCGGTGGCGGTGGATCGCATCCCGGCCGAGATCATCGACCGCATCGAGATCGTGCGTTCGCCATCCGCCGATTTCGACAGCCAGGGCGTGGGCGGCACCATCAACATCATCCTGAAAGACGGCGCGACCCTGCCGCCGGGCGTGATCGCGCGCATCGGAGAAACGTGGGACAAGAAGACCGGACGGATCCGTCCGAATGCGTCGGTATCCTGGTCCGGCCGCAATGATGCGGACACGGTGTTCTATTCGCTCACCGTCGATGCGCAGAAGCGCTTCAACGAAAAGCACGCGATCCAGGAAGTGGTGGACGGCAGCACGGCCGGCTTTGCCGACGAGGTCGCCGCCCACGGCAACGGGCACAGCCTGCAGAGCTGGGACGACATATCCAGGTCCCGCGCCGCCTCGCGCGAGGAGCAGGGCGATCAGCGCGACTCGAAGGATCTTTCCTTCAATGGCGACGTGACCTTCCGCATGTCCGACAACTCCACCCTGCGACTGGATGCGTTCGCGCTGAAGACCCGCCGCACCGAACACGAGGACACCCGTACCTACGAGGGAGACGGCAGCGTCGGCGGACTGGACCTGGCCAATCCGGAGTTCAAGTACGAGACCACGCCGATCGACGAGGACAGCTACGGCCTGTCAGCCCTGTTCGACACCTCGTTCAACGAGAACACCGATTTCGAGGCCTACCTGGCCCGCAACACCACCAAGGGCAGCGAGGTCAAGCACTACTTCAAGGACACGCCGGACAAGAAGGACAAGATCAAGGGCACCGCGGCCGACGACAAGAACTGGCAAGGCGATACCTCGATCACCCGGCGCATGCCGGACCTGGCCCGTTCCATGGGCATGGATGCCGCCACGCTGAAGGTGGGCGTGCAGCTGAAGAACAAGGACCGCACCTTCATCAGCACGCAGATCTCGGGGTTGAGCAAGTCCAAGCAGAAGGGCACCGATGGCCGCTTCGACTACAAGGAGGATCGCTTCGACACCTTCGCCAAGGTGGATTGGGAGATCAACCCGCGGCTCACGGTGACCACTGGCGTGCGCGGCGAGAAGACCCGCACGACGCAGGACTACATCACCGTCGACACCGAGAACGGCGCTCCGGTGGGGCAAAGCACCGGCCACGCCAGCAGCCATGAATTCATGCTCAACCCGTCCGGGCACCTGCAATGGAAGGTGACTGATCACGACCAGCTGCGCTTCAGCGTGGCGCGAACCGTGCGCCGCCCCAGCGTCGACCAGTTGGTGCCGTCGGTGACGGTCGAGTCGCCTGGCGACTACGACGTGACGATGGGCAACCCGAACCTGAAGATGGAGCGCGCGCTCGGCTTCGACCTCGGCTACGAGCGCACCATCGGCCGCAACGGCGTGATCGGCATGAACCTGTTCCAGCGCAACATCTCCGACCTGATCGGCCTGGTCCGCACCACGCGGCCGGTGACCGACGCGGGCCAGGACCCGGACGACTTCCCCGGCGGCCTGTACACCTACGAGAACCTCGGCAGCGCCAAGGTGCGTGGCGTCGAGTTCGACATGTCGATGCCGCTGAGCTTCATGGGCATGGAACACACCGGCATCTTCGGCAACTACACCCGGCTGTTCTCCGAGCGGCTCAATCCGATCACCGACCGCGACACCACCATCGACGACCAGCCCTCCTACGTCTACAACGTGGGCGTGACGCAGGACATCCCGGCGTGGAAGGCGGCGTTCGGCGCCAGCTACCAGAAGCAAGGCCCGGCCTACCAGCACAACTCGCCCGGCGAGATGCAGACGACGACGTACGGAGGCAACCTGGAGATCTTCCTGGAGAAGCGACTCGGCAAGGCGTTCGTGCTGCGCCTGACCGGCAACAACCTGCTCGATTCGTGCAGCCAGCAGCTGGAGCAGGATTTCGCCGGCGACGACGCGGCCGAGATGATGGCCAACAACCGTGCGTACAACGTGGACTTCATGGAGCTCGAGCGCGAATGCTCGTCGCCGCGCTGGTCGCTCACGCTGCGCGCGGTGTTCTGATCGGCGGGCGGCGGACCTGCCCCGGCCGCGTGCCGGAGGCGGCCGCCGCCACGCCAGGCAGTTCCGTCCCCACGGTTCCTGGCGGCGATCCACTCCCCCGGATCGCCGCTTTTTTTTCCACCACCGGCAACATCCGATGCATGTGGAGCAGACCATGTCGCTGAAACGTCCGAACATCCTCTGGCCCGCGCTGGCAGGCATCACTCTGGCCCTGGCCCTGGCCGGGCTGGGCGGCTGCGCGCAATCGCCGCCGGGCGAGCCGGCCGTTGCCGCCAGCGATGCACCGGCCGCCGCATCCGGCACGCTGAAGCTGGAACGCGTGGTGATGCTGATGCGCCACGGCGTGCGCCCGCCGACCAAGCCGCAGGTGACCCCGGAAGGCACCCATCCGCAACCGTGGCCGAGCTGGGACGCCGGCTACGGCGAGCTGACCGGGCATGGTTATGACGCGATCCGCCTGCTCGGCCAATGGGACCGCGGCAACTGGGTCGCCCGCGGCCTGCTGCCGGCCGAGGGTTGCCCGTCGGCGGAGGCGGTGAAGGTGGCTGCCAGCGCCAAGACGCGCACCCAGGACACCGCGCGCGCACTGCTCGAGGGCATGGCGCCGGGCTGCGGCATCCACGTGGCGTACCCGGCCAAGGCCGACGACATCGAGTTCCACCCGTTCTCGACCGGCGCCATGATGCTCGACCGCGGCAAGGCGCTGGCCGCGGTGCAGGCGCTGGTGCCTGCCGGCGGCATGGCCGCCGAGGTCAAGGCGCAGGCGCCGCTGTTCGCCTTGCTCAACCAGGCGATGGGCTGCACGCCGGGGGCGGCCTGCGACATGTCGCGCATGCCGGCAGGCATCGACAACAGCGACGAGGAGCGGCCGAAGGTGGGCGATCCGTTCGGCATCGCCTCCACCGCCAGCCAGACCTTCCTGCTCGAGTACCTGCAGGGCATGCCGATGAAGGACGTGGCCTGGGGCCACCTCACCCGCGAGCAGATCGGCGAGCTGCTGAAGTTCCACGCGCTGAAGTTCCACTACGAGGGGCGCGCGCCCTACGTGGCCGCCCGCGCCGCCTCGCCGCTGGCCGCGCGCATGCTCGGCGCGGTGGAGCACGGCCCGAAGCTCACCGTGCTGGTCGGCCACGACACCAACATCGCGGACCTCGGCGGCATGCTCGACCTGCACTGGCAGGTGCCCGACTACCCGCGCGACGATCCGCCGCCGGGCGGCGCGATCGGCTTCGAGGTGTTGTCCGATGCCGCCGGCAAGCAGTTCGTGCGCGCGTTCTACCGCGCGCAGACCATGGACCAGGTGCGCGAGCTGCAGAAACTCGGCGCCGCCAACGCGCCGTCGTACCAGTACCTGCCGATCCCCGGCTGCGCCGAGCGCTGCCCGATCGCGGACTTCGAGCAGATCGTGAGCTCGAAACTGGTCGAGCCGCTGCGCAAGCCCGCGGCGGGTTGACGTTCACGAGAGCGGCGGGCAATGCCCGCCCTACGTGCGCCGCAAACCGTAGGGCGGGCACCGCCCGCCGCGCCTCGCGCAGAGCCGCGCCTCGCTCAGAGCCGCACCGGCGCCCCGCTCCGGATCGACTCGGTGGCCGCCTCGGCCAGCGCCAGCGCCGCGACGCCATCGGCGTAACCGACCGCGGCCGGGGTGCCATCCAGCATGTCGGCGAAGTGGTCCATCTCGCGGCGGTAGGCCTCGGCGTAGCGGTCGAGGAAGAAATTCTGCAGCCGGTCGCTGGACACGCCGGCGTCGCTCCACACCTGGGTGGTGCTTTCCAGCACGTTGTCCGCGCGCACCATGCCTTTGGATGCAAACGCCTCGATGCGCTGGTCGTAGCCGAAACCGCTGCGGCGGCTGTTGGAGATCACGCAGAGCTTGCCCGAGGCGGTTTTCAGCACGGTGCGCGCGGTGTCGACGTCGCCGAGTTCGCCGATCACCGGATCGACCAGGCAACTGCCGGCGGCATACACCTCCACCGGCTCCTCGCCCAGCAGCCAGCGCGCCATGTCGAAATCGTGGATGGCCATGTCCTTGAACAGGCCGCCGGAGATGGCGACGTAGGAGGGCGGCGGCGGCGCGGGATCGTTCGAGGTGATCTGCAGGCTCTCGATGCTGCCGATGACGCCGCTGTCCAGGCGCGCCTTCAGCGCCTGGAAGTTCGGATCGAAGCGGCGGTTGAAGGCGAGCAGCATGTTCGCCCCGGCCAGTGCCTTCGCGGCGCCGCGGGCGCGCGCGTAGTCCTGGTCGACGGGTTTTTCGCAGAAGATCGCCTTGCCGGCGGCCGCGGCGCGCAGGCTGTAGTCGAGGTGGGTGTCGGTGGAGCTGGCGATGATCACGCCGCGGATCGACGCATCGGCCAGCACCGCCTCCAGCGTGCCCACGGCGGTGTTCCATTCGCCGGCCAGCGCCTGCGCCGAGGCGTCGATCGCATCGACCACGGCGGCCAGCTCCAGCCGTGGGTGCAGCGCGGCGTTGCGGGCGTGGATGTGGCCGATGCGCCCGGCGCCGATGAGTGCGACTTTGTGCATGCTCGTGTCTCGCTCAGAGTTTGAAGACTTCGCCGTGCTGCGCGGACCATGCGCAGGCTTCGGCCAGGGTCAGTGCGGCGACGCCGTCGGCGTAGCTGGTGAAGGGTTCGGCGCGGCCGTGCACCACCTCGGCGAAGTGCGCGATCTGCGCGCGGTAGGCGTCGCGGTAGCGCTCGGCGAACGCCGGCATGATCGGCGCGCCGCTGCTGCCGGCCTCGGTGAGCATGTGTACGGTGTCCTGCGCCACGTTGTCGGCGCGGATCATGCCGGTGGCGCCGAATGCCTCGATGCGCTGGTCATAGCCATAGCCGCTGCGGCGGGTGTTGGAGATCACGCACAGCCGCCCGCTGGCGGTCTTCAGCACGCAGCGCGCGGTGTCGACGTCGCCCTGGCGGCCGATCTCCGGGTCCACCAGGCAGCTGGCGGTGGCGTACACCTCGACCGGGTCCTCGCCCATCAGCCAGCGCGCCATGTCCAGGTCGTGGATGGTGAAGTCCTTGAACAGCCCGCCGCTGGTGGGGATGAAACCCGGCGGCGGGGCAGCGGGGTCGTGGTTGACCAGGTGCAGGGTTTCCAGCTTGCCGACCACGCCGGCATCCAGCTGCTGCTTGAGGCGGGCGAACTGCGGGTCGAAGCGGCGGTTGAAGCCGAGCAGGAAGCGCGCCTTCCCGAAGCGCGGCTGGGCGGCGCGCACCTTCTGCAGGTCCAGGTCGATCGGCTTCTCGCAGAACACCGCCTTGCCCGCCTCGACCGCCGCCAGCGCATGGCCCAGGTGCTGGTCGGTGGTGCTGCAGATCAGCACGCCGCCGATCGCCGGATCGGCCAGCGCCTGTTCCAGCGAGGCCATGCTGGCGCCGTGGGCACGGGCGAAGGCGGCTGCCTCGGCGCGCGGGTCGACCACGTATTTCAGGCGCAGGCCGGGTTGCCGGGCCGCGTTCGGGCCATGCACATGGCCCATGCGGCCGGCGCCGATCAAGGCAACGTCGATGCTGTCCAAGAGTAAACTCCCCACGCCGTTCGCGTTCAAGAAATGGAACTGATATTCCGTTTCAAAGTGTAATAGAATTTCCAGAAAGTTGTGCAATATTTCATCCGGCGCCCGCAGGGCGCAAGCACGAAGGAATCCCCATGGTCGAAATGGACGTGCCGCCCACCACCGCGGACGAATTGCGTACCGCCATCCTCGATCGCTATGAATCCCTCAGCAAACGCCTGCAGCAGATCGCCCGCTACGTGCTCGACGAGCCGAACGCGGTGGCGCTGGAAAC
>CALCWL010000100.1 GCA_937906285.1 uncultured Rhodanobacter sp.
CGAAATCAGCCGTCGTGTAGTACTGGCTGCCGGTGATGCTGCGGCAGGAGCCGACTTCGTTGCCGGTCACCTTGGCCGAACGATCGACGGCCGTCCCCGAGACGGTTTGCTCGTCGCGCGTGGACATTACGCTGACCTTTCGCGCACCTCCCGGCGGCGCCGTTCGACAAAAATCGCGGAACTGCTCAACAGTGTGATATTCGGTGCCGGTAATCGAACGGCAGCTTCCAGCCTCATCGCCGGTCTGCCGCTCGCTGCGGCCGACCACTGTACCGGTAACGGGCTTGCCCGCAGCCGTATGGGTCACCGCCACCTTGGGCGGAGCGTCATCGGTTTCGCCCTGTCCGTAACGCGTACCGGTGACGGCGCGGTCGGCGCCGTGCTCAACGCCGGTGACGCGGCGCGGACGATCGACCAGCGCGCCAGTGACAGCCTGGCCCTTGTCGGTGCGGGTGAACGCCACCTTCCCCAGCGGGGCGGACGGCCGCGTCGAACAGAACTGCTCGAAACGCTCGCTCGAGAGATATTCGGTGCCGGTCACCGGACGGCATGCGCCCGGCTCATCACCGGTGGTCTTGATGGAGCGGCCCAGCGCAGTGCCGGTGATGCGTTGCTCGCGCAGTGTGCTACTGACGGCAACTTTCGGCGCGGCCGGCTCAGGCCGGGTGCCGCAGAGGGTCTGGAACTGCTCGAAGCCGATATATTCGGTGCCGGTGATCGCGCGGCAGGAGCCCGGCTCATTGCCGGTCACCTTGGAGATGCGTTCGACCTGGGTGCCGGTGACGGTCTGCCCGGACAGGGTATGCCCCTCCTCGACCTTGGCAGGCGCCTCGACCACGTTGCGAGCGCGCACACGGCCGGTCGGGCGAGTGCTGGCACCGGACGTCTTGTCGACCCGGCCCGCCAGCGCCTGTACCAGCCGGCGCTGCATCGCGACCTGACGGCCGGTTGCGCCTTTGAGCATGGCGCTCTGCCAATCCTGCTGCGGCATCGCGGCAGCGATGCGCGTTGCCTGGGCGACGCGCTTGAGGCCCTTCTTGCCATCCTGACTCAGCGCGGCACGGCGCATCTTGGCCAGCGCGCGGCCGGTCGCCTCCGGCGCGTTCAACGCTGCACGTTCCACCGCCGGTGCGCCGTGCTGAACAGCTTCGATACGCGCCGCCTCCTTGCGCTCCGCGCCATGGCTGCAGCCGCATTGCCCGCCGCAACTGCACTGTCCGCCGCAGCCGCAACCGCAATCGGAGCCACGCACCTCGGCCGCCGCCCGGCCTGGGCGCAGATGCGCCGCGGGGCGGGTTGCCGTGCCGTGCCCGGCATTTTTCAACGCCGCCTTGCCAATAGTGGACAACGCCTGCCGCCGGGCGCGCGCCGCGGACTTCTGCGCCACCGGCTGAGTGAACGGCGTTGACGCAGGCGCCGCCGAAACGCCGCCGTGATGGGCGTTGGAGATATGCGCCGCATTCAGCCGAAAGCGTTCCGCGGCGGAACGCTCGGTTTGCGCAGCCTTGGTGGTCCCGGTCTTGCCGTGACGCGCCATGGCCTGCCGGCGCTGGAGCGCCAGTTCACGGCCGGATAGAGTTGCAGTGGCATGCCCGGGGGCGACGTTTGTCATACGGCCCTCAGCACAAAGAACCCGAGGAAGGGAGCGGCGCCGATGCGCGGCGCCGCGTTCAAATCATGGGCGCCGAATCTGGTCAGCTCCAGCGCCCGCCTCATCAGCGATACACCACGAATGCCATGCCCTGGCTCTGGGCGTAGTTGTCGTACGCGACGAACCGCACCATCTGGTCCGGAAATTCGCGGTGACAGGCCTCGATCTCCGCCATCACGTTATCGACGGACTGCTCGCCGAACAGCGGCAGCTTCCACATGTACCAGTAGCTCGCCTTTGCGGGCGTGCCCTTTTCGGTGTGCTCGACTGCCGGATTCCAACCCTGCGCGATGGCGTGAGCGATCTGACGGCGCACCTGATCGGGCGTCATCTGCGGCAGATAGGAGAAGGTCTCGTACTTTTTCATCGAGCGGTAGGCTTGAACGGCCATGACTTAAGTCCTTTCGAAAGTAGTTCTGCTGGGCGGCGGCGCGCCCCGCAGGGCGCTGCCGACCGCAGCCGGCGGGTTACTTGTTGGCGATGGCGAGCTTGTCCATCGTTTCAAACTCGAACTTGATTTCTTTCCACGTTTCCATGGCGATCTTCAGTTCGGGCGAATGCGCGGCGGCCGCGGTGAGGATGTCCTTGCCTTCCTTCTCCAGATGACGGCCTTCGCCGCGCGCCTGGACGCAGGCTTCGAGCGCGACACGGTTGGCGTGCGCACCGGCCGCATTGCCCCACGGGTGGCCCAGCGTGCCGCCGCCGAACTGCAGCACCGAGTCGTCGCCGAAGATGGTGACCAGCGCAGGCATGTGCCAAACGTGAATACCGCCGGATGCAACGGCGAAACCGCCGGGCATCGAACCCCAGTCCTGATCGAAGAAGATGCCGCGCGAGCGGTCTTCGGGAACGTAGGATTCGCGTAGCAGATCGATCCAGCCCAGGGTGGAGGCGCGGTCGCCCTCGAGCTTGCCGACCACGGTGCCGGTGTGCAGATGATCGCCACCCGACAGACGCAGGATCTTGGTCAGCACGCGGAAGTGAATGCCGTGGTGCGGGTTGCGGTCGATCACGGCGTGCATGGCGCGGTGGATGTGCAGCAGCATCCCGTTGTTGCGGCACCAGTTCGCCAGACCCGCATTGGCGCAAAGACCGCCGGCGAGGTAATCGTGCATGATGATCGGAGCGCGGATTTCCTTGGCATACTCGGCGCGCTTGTACATTTCCTCAGGCGTGGGCGCGGTCACGTTGAGATAGTGGCCCTTCCGCTCGCCGGTTTCCTGTTCGGCTTTCTGGACCGCTTCCATCACGAAATCGAAACGGTCGCGCCAACGCATGAATGGCTGGCTGTTGATGTTCTCGTCGTCCTTGGTGAAGTCCAGCCCGCCACGCAGGGCTTCGTAGCAGGCGCGGCCGTAGTTCTTGGCGGACAGGCCGAGCTTGGGCTTGATGGTGCAGCCCAGCAGCGGACGGCCATATTTGTTGAGCTTGTCGCGCTCGACCTGAATGCCGTGGGGCGGGCCACCGCAGGTCTTCACGTAAGCGATGGGGA
>CALCWL010000101.1 GCA_937906285.1 uncultured Rhodanobacter sp.
TGAAGCTGGTGGTGGAGCGTTGCACCGAGACCGAGTCGGGTGGCCGCATGATCGACGCGATCCTGACCAACTCGATGTTGCCGGACATCTCGCGGGCGTTCCTGAGCAAGATGATCGCCGGCGAGGAGATCGCGAAGGTGCAGGTGGGGGTGACGGACGGGGAGTTTGCGTACGCGTTCGGGTGAGTGAGAGCGACCTGGCGGGCCGGGACTGTCACGCTCGTTGGTCCGCGACCGTCTGCCCGCCGACGGCCCGGCGTGTCCTTGCGACTTTTCAATGGGGATGTCTGTTGAGGCATCTGCGAATCGAGGAGAACCCGTTGTGAGCACATTCACGGTGTATTGCCATGGAACCGGTTTCAACCGGATCAAGGGTTCGGAGTCCGACGAACTGGTGGCCTGGTTTCACAACCATACGGATGGTGCCGAGGCACAACTGGCGGGCGGGGCCGTGACCCGCGGCGATTACATGATCAACGAGGGTCCTGGCCACAGCGGTGACGGCATTGCGCAACCGCAACAGATCAACCCGATGACGGGGGCCGCCAAGCAAAACCTGTCGTTGAAGAAGTGGGCCAAGGGCCCCTCTTTTGCGGACCATGCGGGGGGCAACACTGGCGGGAAGCAAATCGCGGCACCGATACGCGGAATGATGAGCGGCCAGGGCTGGGACGAAAACACCCAGCGCACGGTGAACCTGATCCAGGATCTGAAGTTCGACAAGGGGATGCCGATCGACCGGGTCAACATGGTGGGCTGGAGTCGCGGCGCTGTGACCTGCATGCGCATTGCCAATCTGATGTACGAGGTTTTCAAGGACGAGATCAGCTGCAACATCTTTGCAGTCGATCCCGTTGCAGGCGTCGATGCGGGTGAAAAAATGGCGGACACGCAGGTGCTGCAGTCCAACGTCGATCGTTACGTCGGAATCCTTGCAATGCACGAGATGCGTTCCACCTTCAAGCCGCAGGACTGGAGCCGGGTGCGTGCGCCGTCGACGACGGCAATTTTCCTGCCGATGCCTGGCGTGCACAACGCGCAGGTGATGGCGTCGACGCCTCCGGATTCCTCCTACATAACCCGCAACCTCGCTTGCGCGCTGCTGCGTGACTGGGGGACTTCGCTCAACGCCACGCCTTACGGCCACCTCGGTACTTCGAAGGACATGTGCATTGCCTACGCGCGGCTCGTGCTTTCGTTGTCCGAGCACAAATCCTATGAAACGACAACCTGGAAAGGTCGCTTGATGGGCGGCACGACCAGTTTGCGCCGACGTGACTTCGCAAAGCACTCCAGGATGGATACCTATACGCGCGGAGGCAAAGAGAGCTACTGGATCAACGAGCACCATCGGGCCTGTTTTGCCGACGCTTTTCCCGCCGCCTACGATCTCGTCTTCGAGAGCCAGGGCACCGGGGAGATGGCGCTTACGCCGAACTCGCGGCTGGCCTCGTTCTATCATGATGTGGAAGCCAGCGCCCCGCTGCGCATGTCGTTGGCAATGAAAGGGCTGTTGGCAGACGAAGCTCCCGGCCAGTACAAGATAGGCATCGGGGCGGGCCGCTATACCAATCAGTTGCAACGGCTGTGGCCGAACCAGTTTCCGCTACACACCTGAGGCGGGGAGAAGGGGGCGGGGGAGGGGAGCAGGTTCACTTTGCTGCAGGCGGGTGTGATTGTCGGAGAGCAGAGACGCGCTGACGGGGCGCCACGAGTCATGAGACATCACTTGAGGGGACAGCGATCATGCCATCCACACCTTTGAGCCGCGCCGAATTCATCGCCATGGGCGAGCTTGCCAAGGCACGCCGGCAGCTCGTCGTCAACATGTTCGGAGGCACCAGGCTCAAGTTCGGCAGTGCCAGCATGCTGTCGACGGGGAAGTCGCTGCTGTCCTCCGGCAAGTCGCTGAAATCCGGCGTCAGCAAGCTGGCCAAGGGCGGCAGCACGGCGACCAAGGTCGCCAGCGTGCCGGGCATGAAGGAAGCGTTCGAGAACTTCATGGTCGAGTGCGCCGACGTGGAGAACATCCACGACGTGATCGAGGCGATCGGCGGCGAGGTCCTGCACGAACTGGTGTCGGAGGTAACGCCTTACCTCGGCGTGGTCACCAGCACGGTGAAGCTGGCCAAGGCGGGCAAGGCAGTGGCGCAGGATGGCTACAACCTCTACAAGAGCGACGAGTACAAGAACGGTTTCCGCATGGGCGACCCGAGTGCGGCGGCCGAAGCGATCCAGGCGATCATCAAGCGCGACCTGGCCCAGCATTCGGTGAAGCTGGGCCAGCAGACGGTGGCGACGGGAGCGAAGATCGGCGGCCTGTTCGCCGACTTCGGTACGGCCACCACCGCCGCGATCGGCGTGGCCAACACGCTGGCCAGCCTGGGTCTGCTGCTGTTTTCGCTGGGTCTGGACATCAAGGACATGCGCGCCGGCAACAAGCGGCTGGCGGCGCCCAACACGCTGGATCTCACCGTGTTCAACGAGTGTCCGATCCTCGGCTGTTATCTGCTCACCTGCGCCGACACCTCGGCGGTCGCCAACATGTTCGTCGCCGACATCGGCCTGCCGGGCTGGATGGACAAGGTCG
Source organism: uncultured Rhodanobacter sp. (assembly GCA_937906285.1). Taxonomy (GTDB): domain Bacteria; phylum Pseudomonadota; class Gammaproteobacteria; order Xanthomonadales; family Rhodanobacteraceae; genus Rhodanobacter. Next base: position 2,590 of record CALCWL010000101.1, read on the forward strand.
AGCTGATGAAGAAGAAGCAGATGGACCCGCTGCTGAAGATCGCCAACAAGAACATCATGGGCTCCCGCCTGCAACTGGAAGGGCTCAGCAGCGACAAGGGAACGCATGCGAAGAAGGGCTTCTTCGCCGGGATCAAGAGCAAGGCGATGAAGCAGATCGGGTTGAGCTGACCCCCGGCGTTGCCCGAGCTGGCTCCGCCGATCGGGGGGCACTGCAAGGAAGCCGGGAGCCGCCTGCACGTCGCCGGATGCCGGGGCGAATGCCGCCGCTCGCCCAGTACTGTGCTCGTGAGGCGGTTCTTCCTCGGCGGCCGTTCGGCAGGCGAGTTCCCACCAAAATCCCGTGGTCATTTGCCGCGCGCTATTGCGAGTGATTCTTGTTTGCGATTTAATGGCTCGGCCGGATCTTTCGTCCGGCGCCGCGCCGGTTCCGTCTTTCGCGCCCTCGCGAGGTGCCGCGGGAAGGTCCGGTGCGCCGAACACGGATCGCCATGGGTCAACCAGCCTCTCTTGCTGAAAACACGGATCTGCAGCGTCGCGCACCCTGGATGTGCCAGCTGCATCAGTGGCGCTGGATCAGTTTGGCGCGGGATCTGTTTGGCCTTTCGCGCTTCCGGCGCGGCGCTGCGCCAAGCCGGCCGGTTGCCGTGAAGGACGTGGCGACCGGGCAGCGGGCCACGCTTGAAGCTGGCGACCTCCCCGCTGCCCAGGCGCGGTCGGCAAATGCGGCGCTGCGCGTGGTGTACGCCAGCCAGACCGGTTTCGCCGAACAACTGGCCCGTCAGACTTCGCAGAGCCTGCAGCTGGCCGGTCTGCCCACCCGCGTGATCGGTATCGACGAGGTGGCGCTGGACGATCTGCGCGAGGCGGGTCGCATGCTGTTCGTGGTCAGCACTACCGGCGATGGCGAGCCGCCTGACATGGCGCTGGCCTTCACCCGGCAACTGATGCGGCAGCCCGCGTCACTGACCGGTCTGCATTACGGCCTGCTGGCTCTGGGCGACAGCGACTACGAGGACTTTTGCGGCTTCGGCCGCCAGCTCCATCGCTGGTTGCAGGCCAGCGGCGCACACGCGTTGTTCGATCCGGTGGAGGTGGACAGCGAGGACGACGCCAGTCAGCGCCGCTGGCAGCATCACCTGGCCGTGCTCGGCGGCGCGCCCGATCTGCCGGATTGGCAGCCGCCGAAGTACCGGCGCTGGCAACTGGTCGAGCGCCGCTTGCTCAACCCGGGCAGCGTGGGCGAGCCCTGCTTCCATCTGGCACTCAAGCCGCTGGAGGGTCGCGCGGATTGGCAGGCTGGCGACCTTGCCGAGATCGGTCCCCGCCATGCCGCCGAAGCGGTGACGGCATGGCTGACGGCGCGGGGGCTGGATGGCCGCGTCGTGGTGTCGTTCGGGCATCGGGAGCGGTTGCCGCTGGCTGCCTTGCTGGCGCGCTGTCGCCTGCCCGAGCGGGATGAGGTCGATGGCCTGGACGAGGAGGGCGTCGCCGCGATGTTGCAGTTGCTGCCGCATCGCGCGTACTCGATCGCCTCGTTGCCGCAGGACGGCGCGGTGCAGTTGATCGTGCGCCGGATGCGCGCGCGTGGCGGCTATCCCGGGTTGGGCTCGGGTTGGCTCACCGAGCATGCGCCGATCGGCGCGGAGATTGCGCTGCGCGTGCGCGGCAACGTCAACTTCCATGCACCCTGCGACGCGCGCCCGATGGTGCTGATCGGCAACGGTACCGGCCTGGCCGCCTTGCGCGCCTTGCTCAAGCAACGCATCGCCGCCGGTCGCACGCGCAACTGGTTGCTGTTCGGCGAGCGCCACCGCGCACACGATTTCCTTCATCGCGAAGACATCGAGCGCTGGATCGCCGAAGGCGCCATCGAGCGCGCCGATTTTGCCTGGTCGCGCGACCAGGATGAGCGCGTCCATGTACAGCAGCGCCTGCGCGAAGCGGGTGACGAGTTGCGACGCTGGGTCGACGAGGGTGCGGCGATCTACGTCTGCGGCAGTCTGGACGGTTTGGCTCCCGGCGTCGATGCGGTACTGTGCGAGGTGCTGGGCGCCGAACGGGCGGCGCAGTTGCGCGAGCAGGGGCGCTACCGGCGCGATGTCTACTGACGCCCGCTCAGGCGTAGGCGCGCCGGCGTTCGCGATGCGGCGGGTAGTAGGCGAACACGTGACTGTTGCTGCCGTAGAAGTCGATGTTCTCGATGTGTTCGCCGCCGAGCCGCTCGGCCAGCCGGTCGGAGGCCTCGTTGCCGATGCGCACCAGGCTGATCACGCGCGGCGCGCGCAGCTGGGTCCAGGCGAAATCCAGCGTCGCGTTGCCCGCCTCGGTGGCATAGCCGCGGTGGCGGTGGGCCGGCTTGAGCATCCAGCCCAGTTCCAGGTCAGGCCAGCCGTCGGGATACATCAGGCCGGCGCGACCGACGAACTCCCCGGTCTCCTTCAGCTCCAGCGCCCACATGCCGAAACCGCGCAACTGCCAGTGGCCCAGCAGCATCGCCAGCGAGCGCCAGGCGTTGGTGCGGTCCAGCGGCTGGCCGTCGCCCACCCAACGGGTGCTGTCCGGATCGGCCAGCATCGCGGCGTAGTCGTCGAAGTGTCGTTCGCTCAATGCGGTCAGGCGCAACCGCGGCGTCTCAAGGGTAGGAATCTCAACCATCACCATCAACCATCACGACCCGGATCGAGGGGATGCCAGCAGTTCGGCCAGGGCGCGGGTACTGCTGGCGAGGCTCTCTTGCCAGGACAACCCCGTGATTGTCTCACCGGTGGCCGCATCGACAAAGTCCTCGGCCTGGCCGGGAGGCAGCAGATGGCGGTAATCCACGGTGATTTCGCTGCCGGCCGGCAGGTCGGCCAGGGCGAACACGAAACCCAGGTGCCACAGTCCGTTAGGCGTGAAGCTGTGGTTGATGAAGCACTCGTCGGGCCATTCGGGCGACAGCGTGTAGCGGTCCTCGAACCAGCGTGCGCTGGCGTGCCACAGGCCGCGCAATGCGTCGGAGGCCTCGATGTCGGCCTGCCGCCAGGTCTGCTCGATGCCATCGGGTGCGGTGAGGATGCGGCCTGCGGCCACGGCCTCGTCGAGGAACAGCCCCTTGCCTGCACCGGCGATGGCGGAGGCTGCAATGTGGTAGCGCGGGAGGATCATGTCGGCGCGGCGGCGGATGCGGCGCGCGAGTGTAGCGCAAGCGGTGCAGGGCGCGCACCGCTTGCGCCCGTCGCCGCCGGGATTACTCGCTGGCGGCCGCCTTGCCGCGTCGCGGCTTGGGTACGGCGGCGGTGTCGCTGCCGGCGGCGCCGTCGTCGGCGAACAGGATCGCGCTGCGGTTGCGCTCGATCGTGGCCTTGCCGATGCCCTTGACGTGCGTCAGGTCATCGGCCTTCTTGAACGGGCCGTGCGCCTCGCGCCAGGCGACGATGGCTTCGGCGCGCGTCGCGCCGATCCCGTCGAGCGACTTGGCGATGGTCTTGGCATCGGCCTTGTTGATGTTGACCGGCGTGGCGGCGAACAACAGCCCCGGCGCGGCGAGACCGAGCGCGAGAGCGATGGCAGCGAGTTTGTGGAACATGGTCTTTCCTCCGTGAGTGGCGGGTTTGCGGACAGATTGCGGCGGTCGACGCCGCGTCCCCACCATGCGCGACACCGCACCGCTGCGCAGCCGGGTCCCGCGCTGCCCCGGCGTGCGGCTGTCGCCCCTGCCCGTGTGGGTGCGCACCGCCTGCGATGTCGGTGCCGCCCGGGTGCGCTGCTACAATGAACGATTGTTCGCCACGTTGGAGTTGTCCCATGGATACCAGCCGCCTGTCCCGTTTCGTCAGCGATTTGTGGGATGAGGAGATCGTGCCGCAACTGGTCGAATACATTCGCATTCCCAACAAGTCGCCGATGTTCGACAAGGACTGGGTGGCGCATGGCTACATGGATGCGGCGGTCAAGCTGATGGAAACCTGGGCGCGCTCCAAGCTCAGCCAGTTGCCGGGTGCCTCGCTGGAAGTGGTGCGGCTGGAAGGGCGCACGCCGCTCATCTACATCGAAGTTCCCGGCCAGGGCGACGACACCGTCATGCTGTACGGCCACCTGGACAAGCAGCCGGAGATGACCGGCTGGGCTGATGGTCTCGGTCCGTGGACGCCGGTGCTCAAGGGCGACAAGCTGTACGGCCGTGGCGGCGCCGACGACGGCTATGCGATTTTCGGCTCGCTGGCCGCGCTGCTGGCGCTGCATGAGCAGGGCATCCCGCATGCGCGCTGCGTGGTGATGATCGAGGCCTGCGAGGAATCGGGCAGCTACGACCTGCCGTTTTACGTCGATCACCTCGCCGAGCGCATCGGCAGCCCGTCGCTGGTGGTGTGCCTGGATTCGGGCTGCGGCAACTACGACCAGCTGTGGCTGACCACTTCACTGCGCGGCATGACCGGCGGCAACCTCAGCGTGCAGGTGCTGGAAGAGGGCGTGCACTCGGGCGACGCTTCCGGCGTGGTGCCGTCCAGCTTCCGCATCCTGCGCGAGCTGCTGTCGCGGCTGGAGGACCCGGCCACCGGCACGATCAAGCCGAAGGAGCTGTACGTCGACATTCCGCAGCAGCGCATCGACCAGGCCAAGCTCTCCGCCGAGGTGCTGGGCGCGGACATCTACGACAAATTCCCCTGGGCCGAGGGCATGCAGCCGGTCACGAAAGACCTGGCCGAGCTGGTACTGAACCGCACCTGGCGTCCGCAGCTGGCAGTCACCGGCATCGGCGGCATCCCGCCGCTGGAGAGCGCCGGCAATGTGCTGCGTCCGTTCACCGCGGTGAAGCTGAGCCTGCGCGTGCCGCCCACTCTGAACGGCGCCAAGGCCGGCGAGTTCGTCAAGCAGCTGCTGGAGAAGGACCCGCCCTACGGCGCCAAGGTCACGTTCACCCTGGAGAAGGACGGCTCGGGCTGGAACGCGCCGGCGCTGTCGCCGTGGCTGGAGCAGGCGGTGGCCGACGCCTCGCAGCATTACTTCGGCGCGCCGGCTACCTACATGGGCGAGGGCGGCAGCATCCCGTTCATGGGCATGCTGGGCGAGAAATTCCCCAAGGCGCAGTTCCTGATCACCGGCGTGCTCGGCCCGCATTCCAACGCGCACGGCCCGAATGAGTTCCTGCACATCCCCACCGGCAAGAAGGTCAGCATGGTGGTGGCCGAGGTGGTGGCGAAGCATTTCGCACAAGGCTGAAGGCGAGGAGTGAGTGGAGAGGAGTGAGGAGTGAGAGACGGCCGCGCCGCTCTTCAGCTTTTCTCTCACTTCTCACTCCTCTTCACTCACTCCTCCGGTTTTTCCGCGCGGAGTTCGCTACATGCCCACCCCTTCCCACCTTGCCGCCAACTGGTCCGACATCCGTCGTCGCGTCGATGCCGCCTGTCGCGAGGCTGGTCGCGACCCGGCTGGCGTGTCCATCCTCCCGGTCAGCAAGACCTTCGGGCCGGAGCTGATCCGCGAGGGCGTGGCGCTGGGCATGCGCCGCTTCGGCGAGAACAAGGTGCAGGAGATTCGCGACAAGGCGCCGGCGTTGGCCGATTGCGGCATCGCCTGGGTGATGATCGGCCACCTGCAGACCAACAAGGCGAAGGACGTGGCGCGGCTGGTCAGTGAGGTGCAGTCGCTGGACCGGCTGGACCTGGCCGAGGCGCTGGACCGACGCTTGCAGCACGAGGGCCGCGTGATCGACGTGCTGGTGCAGGTAAAGACTTCGACCGAGCCCAGCAAATATGGACTTCCGCCTGAACAGCTGACCGGTTTCCTGGACGCCTTACGGGGCTACCCGACCTTGCGCGTGCGTGGCCTGATGACCCTCGCGATCCATTCCACCGACCCGGTCGAGGTGCGCGGCTGCTTCCGTCGATTGCGCGAGCTGCGCGACCGGGCGGTTGTGCAAGGGCATGATTTGCCCAGACTTTCCATGGGCATGAGCGGGGATTTCCCGCTCGCCATCGCCGAGGGGGCGACCGAAGTCCGGATCGGCACGGCGATCTTCGGCCACCGGCCCTATCCGGATTCGCATTACTGGCCCGAGTCGTCGTCAAACCCTCAAACTCTTTGACGATCAGTGACTTGTCCAAGTGTGCGGCGCGTCCCGGAATCCCGAAACGGCAGGGTTCACTTAACCTCAATCCAACATACGAGGGGCCTTGGCTTGGTATTTTCACTGCCCTGTCACGTCATTGCCGCGTTGTGGCGATGGCCAACTCCGTGAATACCCGGGATTTTCCTGCATGCCAACCCAGCGATTGATCGTGCTTGCTGCGCTTGTGCCTGCGCTGCTGTTTTCCGGAACCCTCCACGCCGCCAATCTCGATACTGCCTTCAGCGCGTCGACTGCCGCCCGCGTGGCCGCGCCGCTGCTGCAACCCCTGCCCAGCTTCAGCCCTGCCGTTCGCCTGAGTCAGTCGGTGTTGCCCGACCACGCCAGCGACCTGCTGCCCCAGGTGGTGGACGCTGCCGAGCCGGCGACGGCCATCACCACCGCCCAGACCCCGGAAGCCCGGGTTGCCACGCAGAACATCACCGACCTGCGCAAGGCATTGCTGGCCGCGGCGATGGGCCTGCGCGACATCCGCTACGTGCGCGGCGGCCGCAATCCGGCCACCGGTTTCGATTGCAGCGGTTTCGTGCGTTACGTGTTCTCCCATGCGATCGGCGTGCAGTTGCCGAATACCTCCGCCAGCCAGTTCCTCGCCGGCATCAAGGTCAAGCGCGACGACATCAAGCCCGGCGACCTGGTGTTCTTTCGCACCCACGGCCGGCACCGCATCTCGCATGTAGGCATTTACATATCCGGCGGACGCTTCATCCATTCGCCGAGCGCCGGCAAGTCGGTGGAGATCTCCAGTCTGGACGACGGTTACTGGGCCAAGCGCTTCGCCGGTGCCAAGCGGCCGGAGGCGATGGCGCTGGCGGGCAACAAGGGTTGAGTACCTGCACAGGTGCGTTCCGCAGCCGCCGCAAGGCGGCTTTTTTGTGGCCGGCTCCATGAGCCGGCCGGACCCTTGCGACATCGCCTGCATGGCGGCCGGGCGCGTGCACCGTTACGCTTGGGGCCGAGCCCTTTCCCCGGAACTGCCTGATGCCCCATGATCTGCCGCCGGTCACGCGCAACCTGCTGATCGCCAACGTCGTCGTCTTCTTGCTGCAACAATTTTTCGGCGAAATCTTCCTGCAGCACTTTGCGTTGTGGCCGTGGGGACCGGACCAGGTGTTCCAGACCACGCAGGGCCTGGCCTCGATCGGCTTCCGTCCGTGGCAGTTGGTGACCTACGCCTTCATGCACGGCGGCCTGACCCACATCGCGTTCAACATGTTCGCGCTGTTCATGTT
>CALCWL010000102.1 GCA_937906285.1 uncultured Rhodanobacter sp.
CCGGCGATCCCGATGATCGCGATGTTGCCCCAAAGCGGTCCGGTCATGTGATGCATGTCATGGCCCCTTCGCGCGCACGGCGGCCACCTCGGCCGGCGTGACCGGCACGGCGTGATTGCCCCAGGAACCGCGCTCGTAGTTGACGATGTCGGCAATATCCGCGTCGCTCAGCTGGCCGGCGAACGGCGGCATGGCGCTGTCGTATTTCACGCCGTCGATGATCACGCCGTGCGCGCCCTGCAACACCGTGTGGATGTGCAGGGTCGGGTCCTCATCGTCCACCGCGGCATTGCCCTTGAGCGGCGGGAAGGCCCCGGGAATGCCGGCGCCGGTGGCCTGGTGGCAGGCGGAGCAATTGGCGGTGAACAACGACTCGCCCTTGCTCGCCACGTACCGGTACGCGCCGGCCGGAGACGCCGCCGGCGCCGGCTCGGCCTTCGCCATCGGCGCTGCGTTGGTCGCGCCGCCCATGCTGCCGTTCATCGCGTAACCCGGGATCGGCGTCTGCTTCAACGACAACAAATAGGCGACCAGCGCCTTGGCCTGCTGCGTGGGGATCACCTTGCCCGCCGCCGGCGCGAAGCCGGCCGGCATCGGCACCGCGGTCTCGCCGGGCGGCACCTTGTCCACCACGCGAAACAGGAACTTGAAGTTCGGCATGATCGACTCGGGCACCACCGCGCGCGGATCGAACAGATGGATGTATTGCCACACGTCGCTCGGCTTGCTGGCGCCCACGTTGGCGAGATCCGGGCCGGTGCGTTCGGAACCCAGCAGCTCCGGCGTCTGCCAGGCGAAATCGCCCGGCGCGGACGGCCGGCCGAACACCTTGTCCTCGTCCAGCGGGCGCACCTGTTGCGTATGGCAATAGCTGCAGCCGTTGGCGACGAACACCGTGCGGCCTTCCGCCTGCAACGCGGTCAGCGGCTTCACGCCCGGACCTGCCGGCGTCCCGGACAGGTCGATCGCGGGAAACACCGCGATCAGCAGCACGATGACGAGGTAGATGCCCAGAGCACCGCCAGCGATCAGCAGCAGCTTCTTCATGCCGTGGCCTCCGCAGTAGTGCTGGCATCGAGCACCGGCGAGGCGGCATTGCCGGGTTGGCCGGAGGTCATGCGCCACACGTTCCAGGCGAACACCAGGTGCGACAGGAACATCAACGCCCCGCCCACGCCGCGCCACACGTAGTACGGCTGCATGTCCACCACCGACTGGATGAACGGGAGGCCCTGCACCCAATCCAGTCCCTGTACCGTGCCGCCTATCGACAGCGAGATCACGTAGATGAAACTGCCTACCAGCGCCATCCAGAAGTGTGCCGCCAGCCCGATGCGCCCCGCGGTCTTGCCGGTGGCCAGCGGCAGCAGCGCGTAGATGCCGCCCCACAGCGCGAACGTGACGAAGCCGTACATCGTCAGGTGCGAATGCCCGACCGTGAAGTTGGTGAAATGCCAGATCGCCTGCATCGAACGGAACGCCTCGACCGTGCCCTGGGTCGAGCCGAACAGGTAGCCGATCACGCCGACGAAGATGAACATCAGCGGATAGGAGTGGATCATGTCGCGATAGCGCCCGCGCATGGTCAGCAGATAGTTCGCGCTGCCGCCCCACACCGGCACCAGCATCGCCACGCTGAACACGATCGCGGTGGTCTGCAGCCACCACGGCAGCGGGCTGAACAGGAAATGGTGCGCGCCGAGCAGCGGGTAGAACAGCAGGTTGGTCCAGAACGCGAACACGCCCAGCGCGTAGGAATAGATCGGCCGGCTCAGGATCTTCGGTATCGCGTAGTAGAACGTGCCCAGCGCCAGCGGCGTGAACCACATGCCGACCGCGTTGTGCATGTAGAAGCCGGAGATCGCCACCTGGCCCAGCCCGTGCTGGTACCACGGCAGCACGCCCACGGTGGCGATCACGCAGGTCCACAGCACGCCGGCGATGGTGTACCAGTTGGAAAGGTAGATGTCCTCGCTGCTGCGCCTGAGCACGGTGCCCATGAGGTTCCATCCCGTCACCAGCAGGGCCGTCAGGAAGACCAGCCGGATCGGCCACGGCCATTCGCGGTATTCGAGATCGCCGTCGTTGTAGCCCAGGTCCAGCGCGATCGTGCCGGCGATCGCGGCAAGGTTGAACAAGGCCAGCCCGAGCCACGCGAGCCGGGTGCTGTACAGGCGCGTGCCGCAGCTGCGCGCGGCGATGTAGTACGCCACGCCGACCAGGCCAATGCTGGCCCAGCCGTAGAACGTCGCGTTGGTGTGGATCGGCCGCAGGCGGCCGAAGGTGAGGTATTTGGCCGCCCAGAAGTCCGGCGCGCCGAACTTGAATGCCAGCAGCAGGCCCACCGCCGTGGCGATCACCAGCCAGATGGTGGCGGCGGTGACGTACGCCGTGAATACCGCCGTCAATGCACGATCGTCTTCCGCCTGCCTGATCGCGCGGGGTGCCGCTGCGCGTGCCTGCATCGTTCCATTCCGTCGAATCCGGTATGGCGCCCACCCGGGCGTCGAGCCCCCTGACCATAGGGCTCGATTCAGGGAACGGCATTGATCCAGGTCAGGCGTCGCCGATGCGAAGCAGCCGGCAAGCCGTCATCGCGAGGGTGCGGTGGACGAGGGCACCGTGCCGGTGGCGACGACGTGCGCCATTGCACGCACGCCACGTGCGCCGAGGCGCAGCAAAGTCTGCCTGAGCGCCAGCGGCTTCAGCGGTTTGTACAGCACGCCCGCGCCGGCATCGAGCAGTTGCTGGCGCAGATCACCGTCGCGATCGGCCGTGAGCATCACCGTCGGCACGTCGGGGTGGCGGGGTGCGAGTTGCCGCCACACGTCCAGACCGTTCTGGCCGCCGTCCAGATGGAAGTCCAGGATGTTGACGTCCGGCCGCCACGGCACCGCCAGTGCCTGCGCCGCGTTGCGCGCGGCGTGGACCTGCCAGCCCCAGCTGGCCAACAGTGTGGTCAGCGCCGCCAGCGCCGCCGGTTCGTTGTCCAGCACGAGCGCGCGCCCCGCCGGCAGCGGCTGCATCGCGTCCGGCGAAGGCGCTCGGTGCGGCGTGGGCGGCGCCAGCGGCACGTCCAGGTGGAACACGCTGCCGCGACCCGGCGACGAGCGCAGCCCGAGCGGATGACCAAGCAGGTCCGCCATGCGCTGCGCGATCGACAGGCCCAGCCCGAGCCCCTGCCCGCCGGCCGTGCTGCCGCGGCGGAACTCCTGGAAGATCAGCTGCTGCTCCTCCGGCGCGATGCCGCCACCGGTGTCCCACACTTCCAGCCGCAGCATGGCGCCGCGCCGGCGTGCGCCGAGCAGCACGCGGCCCTGCCCCGCATGGCGCAGCGCATTGGACAGGAAGTTCTGCAGCACCCGCCGCAACAGCTGCGGATCGGAATGCACCCAGGCGCGCGTAGCCACCACGCGGAAACGCACATCGCGATCGGCCGCCATGGCGCGGAACTCGGCGCCGAGCGGGTCGAACACTTCGGCCAGCGCAAACGCGCGCGGCTGCGCATGCAGGCGACCGCCCTCCAGCCGCGCCACGTCGAGCAAGCCGGTCAGCAAGCCTTCGGTGGCGGCGAGCGCGCCATTGAGATGCTGCGCCGTGCGGCCGTCGCCGCCGCGCTCGGTCAGCGCGTGGGCGAACAACTGTGCCGCATGCAGCGGCTGCATCAGGTCATGAGTGACGGCGGTGAGGAAGCGGCTCTTCGCCTCGTTGGCCGCCTGTGCCTCGGCCGAGGCCAGTGCGAGCGCGCGAGTGCGTTCGTCCACGCGCAGCTCCAGCGTCTCGTTGACGCGCTTGAGTGCCGCCTCGGCCTGGCGGAACGCGGTGACGTCGGTGAAGGTGGCCACGAAACCGCCACCCGGCATCGGGTTGCCGCGCACCTCCACGATCCGGCCATCGGGAAAGCGACGCTCGGACAAATGCCGGGTGCCCGCGCGCATGTGTTCCAGCCGACGCCGCACGCGCGCCTCGACCGCGCCCGGACCGAGCATGCCGGCCTCGATGTTGTAGCGGGTCAGCTCGGCGACCGGCCGGCCCACCCGCAGCATGCCCGCGGGATAGTTGAACAGCCGCGCATACGGCGAATTCCACGCCACCAGGTGCAGTTCCGCGTCGACCACGCAGATGCCCTGGCTCATGTTCTCCAGCGCCGCGCCCAGCACGCGCTGGTTGAAGCGCAGGTCCTGCGCCGCTTCACCGACGATCGCAACCACCGTATCGAGCTCGTCGCGGCCTTGCCGATGCGCCACTTCCAGCAGCAGTCGCGCGGAGGCCGCACCGATCACCGCGGCGAGCTCGTGCTCCACCTGGTTGACCCGCGCGGTGCCGGACGAGCCGCTGGCCGGTGCGCCATCGAACAGATGCTCGACGCGCTCCGGCGGCAGGAAGCGCGCCGCCAGCGCGCGCAGTTCGGCCACGTCGACGTGGCCGACGCTGACCGCGCGTCCGCCCTGCCCGTAGCGCGAGCCGGCCACGGCCAGCATCACTGCCGCGTTCGCCGCCAGGCTGACCACCACGGCGCGACCAAGGCGGTTCCAGTCGCCCAGGCCGAGCAGGTCGTCCGGCGCCAGCCAGCGCAGGCCGAACGGCCCGTCGCGCAACCACGGCAACGACGCCGGCAGCAGCGCCGGCAACACCGCATAGATCCACACCACGGTACCGGCAGCCAGCCCGGCCATCACCGCGCGCGAACCCAGCTGCGGTCGATACATCGCCGCGAGCACCGCCGGGGTGAGGCCAGCCAGTGCCGAGAACGAGATCGCGCCAATGTCGGCCAGCGCCTCGTTGCGCGCCAGCAGGCGGCTGTAGGCCCAGGCCAGCAGGATCACCACCACGATCGCCACGCGCCGGTAATTGAGCAGCGCCCCGCGCAGGTCGACGCGCTCGCCGCGGCCCCAGCCCGAACGCACGCGCAGCGGCGCGACGAAATGGTTGACCACCATCAGGCTCAGCGTCAGCGTGGCGATCACCACCATGCTGGTCGCGGCGCTGAGCCCGCCGAGAAATGCGACCAGCGCCAGTCCCCGCTCGCCCTGCGCCAGCGGCAGCGCCAGCACGTACATGTCCGACGACACGCCGCTGGGCCCGAGCAGCGCATCGCCCAGCCGCGCCAGCGGCAGGATCGGCAGCGAGATCAGCAGCAGGTACAGCGGGAACAGCCAGCGTGCAGTGCGCAGGTTGCCATCGCTGCGGCACTCCACGATGCCGGCATAGAACTGGTGCGGCATGGTGAACATGGCCAGCGCGCCAAGCAGGATCAGCGCCGGGAACCCGCCGCTGTCCGGCGGCGTGGGCACCCGCTCGGGCAAGACGGCCGGCAGCGCGGTGAACAGCAGGCTGCCCAGCGCCAGCATCGCGCCCAGCTTGAACAGCGACTCGAACGCCATCGCCAGCACCAGCCCGCGGTTGTGCGCCATGGTCGAGGCGCGCCGCGTGCCGAACAGCATCGCGAACAGCGCCATCAGCAGGGCCACGTACAGGGCGCTGTCCTGCCACGGTTCGGATTCGGCCAGCTGCCCTTGGCTGAGGATGCCGTAACTCATCGCCACCGCCTTGAGCTGCAGCGCGATGTACGGCACGATGCCGATCACCACCACCGCCGTGACCAGCGCCGCCAACCCCGAATGCCGGCCCAGCCGCACCGCGATCAGGTCGGCCAGCGAACCAGCGTTGTACTCACGCACCAGTTGCACCATGCGGCCCAGGAACTTCAGCGCGAACAGGTACATCACGATCGCGCCCACGAACGTCGGCGGCAGCCACCAGCCGGAGCGGCTGGCCTGGGTGACGGTGCCGTAGAACGTCCACGAGGTGCAGTGGATCGCCAGCGACAGCGCATACACGATCGCCCAGCGCTTTTCGAAAATGTGCGGCCGACGCTCGCCCAGCAACGCCACCCCGAACAGCAGGCCGAGCCAGCACAGCGC
>CALCWL010000103.1 GCA_937906285.1 uncultured Rhodanobacter sp.
CGCCGCACGCGCCATCGCGTCCTGGGCAAAGCCCACGGTCTCCGGCGTGCCGTCGACCTCGATCAGCAGCAGCGCGCCCGCCTGCGGCACGTCGGCATCCGGTGCGTGGTCGCGCGCCAGCTTGAGCGCCAGCGCATCCATGAACTCCAGTGCCGCGGGCGTGACCGGCTGCGCCATGATGCGCGCCACTGCTTGCGCCGCGCTGGCCGTGTCGTGGTAGGTGGCGCGCAGCGAGCGCACGGCAGCGGGCCGCGGGGTGAGTTTCAGGGTGGCTTCGGTCACGAGTGCCAGCGTGCCTTCCGAGCCGATCAGCAGGCGCGTCAGGTCGTAGCCGGTGGAATCCTTGGTAGTGTGTGTGCCGGCGACGAAACCCGCGCCGGTGCCCGCCACCGCGCGCAGGCCCAGCACGTTGTCGCGGGTGGCGCCGTATTTCAGGGCGCGCGGCCCGCCCGCATTGCAGGCGAGGTTGCCGCCTATCGTGCACCACGGCGCCGAGCCCGGATCGGGCGCCCAGAAGAATCCGTGCGGCGCCAGCGCCTGCTGCAAGGCCTCGTTGGTGACGCCCGGTTCGACCACCGCGAGACGATCGTCCGGCGTGATGCGCACGATGCGATCCATGCGCTGGAAATTCGCCACCACGCCGCCGGCCAGCGGCACCGAGGCGCCGGTGGAACTGGTGCCGCCGCCGCGCGCGGTGAGCGGCACGCGGTGCTCGCGGCAGGCACGCACCAGCGCTTCCACTTGCGTGTGGGCGGTCGGATACACCACCACGTCGGGTCGGTGCGCGTGGCGCGAGTGGTCGCGCGCTGCGAGGCGCAGGGCGTCGTCGCCGCTGTCCAGTGCGTCGCCGGGAAAGATCTCGCGCAGGGTATCGAGCAGGGGGACGGGCAGGACCATGCCGCGATTATCGCGCCGTGCCGGACTCAGCCCGCTTCGAACGCACCACGCAACCATTGTCGTTGCAGCGCGTCGATCGGGCCGTCATAGCTGACCACGTCGAAGCGGCACGGCCGTCGCGCGTGTCGCGGGTGGGCTGCCAGCCAATGCTGCGCGGCGTGGATCAGCTTGGTCTGTTTGCTTGCGGTGACCGAGGTCGCAGCGTCGCCGTGGCTGGCGCTCTTGCGGTAGCGCACCTCGACGAAGACGACGGTGTCGCCGTCGCGCATCACCAGGTCCAGCTCGCCGTGGCGGGTGGTGTAGTTGCGCGCCAGCAGCGTCAGGCCGGCGCCTTCGAGTGCGGCGCAGGCGCGCTGTTCGAAGTCGTCGCCGGCGGCGCGCATCAGCCGGCCGGTTGGGTGTTGTCGGCGCTGGAGCTGGCCGGCGCCGGTGCGGCCGGCGGCGACGGTACCGCGTCGATCTGCAGGTTGCCGCTGAGCGGGCGCGCCACGCCGTTCTCGAACTTGGCCCAGGTCAGCACGCGGCGGATGCGGCCGAACGGATCGGCGGCCAGTTGTCCGGTCGCGCCCGGCATGTAGCTGCCCGGATGCGCCTTCAGCCAGTCCAGGTAGGGCACCAGGCCCCAGGCATCCATGCCGAAGGCGAACAGGCGCGCGGCGCCGTCGCTGGCGGCGGGCAGCTTCGCCGCGATCGCCGCGCGGTCGGGCAGGCCGGGCTGCGCATCGAACAGCCACGGCGCGTCGCAGAACTCGATGCCGTCCAGGTCGCGGTTGGCGGGCGCGTCGTCGCCGCCGGCGTACACATGCGAGGTGGCGAATACCGGCAGCCCGACCTGTGCGATGCGCAGCTGCGGCATCAGCAGCCGCGCCTGGTTGGGACGCATGCTGATGAAGATGCCGGTATCGCCGGGAGCGGCGGGAACCGCTGTCGCGGCGTCGGCGGTGCTTGCCGCGGCGGCAGGCGCGGGTGTCGCACTGGCGATGGGCAACTGCAGGTTCTTGATCGCGTCGGCGAAACTGGTGGCGCCGCTCGGCAACACCGTCGTGGCCACCACGTCGCCGCCGCGGGAAATCAGCTCGGCCTTGAATGCGCTCGCCGCGCGTTGCGCGAAGTCGTCGCCGGAGATCATCACGTAGGCGTGCAGCAGGCCGCGCTCGGCCATGTGGTCGGCGGCCTGAGCGCCCTCGGTTTCCGGCAGCAGGCCGAACTCGCTGGCGTTGCCGGCGGGCAATTGACGGTCGTCCGGGTGGTTCAGCGCCAGCACCGGCACCGGCAGCTGCGGCAGCGCGAACACCGCCGCCACTTCCCCGCGGGTCAGCGGGCCGATCACCAGCCGGGCACCGTCGCGCACGGCCTGCTGGTAGGCCTGCACCGCACCGTCGGCGGTGCCGTGGCTGTTGTAGCTGCGCACCGTGGGACGCGGCGCGTGGTTGCGACCCGCATCGAAATACGCGGCGAAGAAGCCCTGGCGAATCGGCGTGCTGGCGGCGGCGTAGTCGCCGTCGGCCGGCAACAGCAGGGCGACCTGGGCCGGCACCTTGTAGCCTTCGCGCACGTTGGCGCCGGCCTCGGGCAGCAACATGCCGACCGCCTGCTGCAATTCCGGCTGCGGCTGCGCCACGGTGACGCCGAGTTGTCGCAAGGCTTCGTTGATCCACGGCAGCATGCGATCGCCGGGTTTCATCGCGGCGGCGCGGTGTTGCAACGGCGCGACGCCCAGCTTGGCGAGGAGGTCCAATGCCTGGCGCCGGTTCTGTGCCTGGTCGAAGCCTTGCAGTTCCGCATCCATCTGCACGCGGGTGCGGGCGGCGCCCCACAGGTCGCCGGAATCCTTCATGGCACGCGCGCGCAGTTCCAGCAGGCGCGTCTGCAGCGACGGCGGCACCGACACGTTCGGCTGGCTGGTCAGGCGCAGCGCGGTGCGCGCGTCGTGCTGGTCCAGCGCCAGTTCCGCCCGCAGCAGGTCAAGGCGCAGCGGCTCGTCCCCGCTCAGCCGCTCGCGCCGGATCTTGCCCAGCACCGGCGCGGCCTGTTCGATGCGGCCTTCCTGGCGCCATGCCTCGGCGGCCTGCAGGCGATAACTGTCTGCGTGCGCGGGCGATTGCGCGGCAAGCTGCAGCCAGGCTTGGGCGGCCTGGTCGAACTGGCCCTGCTGCGCCAGAGCGCTGGCGTGCTGCGCGGCGGCGATTTCGGCCGGCGAACGCACTGCGCTGGTCGGCACGCACGCATTCAGTGCGAGCGCGAACAGCAGGGTCGTGAGGATGACTCGCGCGAGGCGCATGAAGCGCATGGGAAATCCCTTGGTCGTCATGGTCGTCAATGCGCGATGATAGCCGATCGTTCCGCCGGCCCATGGAGTCCCCGATGTCCCGTGTTCAATCCGGCTGCCTGTGGGTGGTCGCCACGCCGATCGGGCATCGCGACGACCTGTCCGCCCGCGCCATCGAGACGCTGCGCGCGGTGGCCTTGATCGCCGCCGAAGACACTCGCCACAGTCGCCCGCTGCTGCTCCATCACGGCATCGCCACGCCGCTGGTCGCCCTGCACGACCACAACGAGCGCGAGGTGGTCGATGCGCTGGTGGCGCGCCTGCAGGGCGGTGAATCGGTGGCGCTGATTTCCGATGCCGGCACCCCGCTGATTTCGGATCCCGGTTTTCGCCTGGTGCGAGCGGCGCGTGCGGCAGGCATCCGCTGCGCGCCGGTGCCCGGCGCCTGCGCGGCGATTGCCGCGCTGTCCGTCGCCGGGCTGCCCAGCGACCGCTTCGTGTTCGAAGGCTTCCTGCCGGCCAAGGCCGCCGCGCGGCGCAGCCGGCTGCAGGAACTGGCCGGCGAGTCGCGCACGATCATCTTCTACGAGTCCTCGCACCGCGTCGCCGAAAGCCTGGCCGACATGCGCGACGTGTTCGGCGCCGAGCGCGAGGCCGTGCTGGCGCGCGAACTGACCAAGATGTTCGAGACCGTGCTGGGCGAGCCGCTGGCGGAGCTGGCGGCACGTGTCGCCGCCGACCCCGACCAGCAACGCGGCGAACACGTGATCCTGGTGGCGGGGCGCGGTGAGGAAGCCGACGCGAAACTCGCCGAAGGGCGACGTGTCTTCGCGATCCTGCGCGAGGAGCTGCCGCCGGCGAAGGCCGCGAAGCTGGCGGCGGCGATCAGCGGGGCACCGCGGAAGCTCTTGTATGGCGAGCGGGCAATAGGCAATGGGGAATAGGGAATCGGAAAAGCGCGGCGCGCGAGCTTTGGCTTCCCCCCGTTCCCCGTTGCTATGGTCCGAAAACCATATTCCCCAGAAGGGACCACCACACGAGCAGAAAGGCGAAGAGCGACCAACCAAGCCAGTTCAACGCGGTTTTCTCCCGGCTCGGCGTCAGCTTCCTCACTTGTTGCAAAATCAACGTGATCGTGAATATCGGGATTGCAGCGTCGCCGATAAGGCGGAAAAAGCCCCGATCCAGCGGTAATCCGAACGCCGATAGCCAGTCCTCGCCGCTTTGGTGAATTTTGTACGCAGGTACAAAAATCGATATAACTAATAGAAAAATCCACACTATCCACCGGAATACGGGGCGGTGACCAATCGCTGGTTTCGCAGGCTTGGTTATATCGTTCGGCTTTTGCAATGTGTTTTTCATATATATTGAAGTGCCCGGAAGACTAATGGCCTGGGTACGGAGTGTGGCATTGCCTTCTGTCTTTGTTGACTTTGTGTACGCTGGCTATCAATAAAGTAGCTGCTCCCGCGCAGGCGGCTGTTGCCAGACCTGCAGATTGTACGGCAGCGTAGCAAGCACCTCCCGTACCGATAGCCGAACCGGCCATCTTGACGTTATCCCAAGTGAGGGCATCACAAGCGTTTTGTCGGTCATGCTCGTGGAGGATGCAATCAATGTCATTTGGTGCGCAACCGTCCGGACGCGGCGGCTTAGTCGTTGGAGGTGGATCACCGAACGCGCTGCCCCACCAATCATTGTATTGGCCCCAATCGGACAGACCGCCTCCCCATTCATTGCATGAACCCGGGATGGGGAAACAATCGCCTCCGGTTGGCGTGGCCCACAGTGAGCCGTCATCGTCGCCAAACCCGCCCGTATCGCGCGGCGGCGGGAAGAAAAAATTGGGGCTGACGTGACCCGGTAAACCGATCGACTGACTGAAGTTGGCGTCAGCGCCCCCGGGTCCCGCATAGGCCATGATCCCGTCGGACTTGGCGGCGCTGATGGACTGATACATTTGGTCATACATTTCGACGGCTGCTTGGCTATTGCCATTGGTGGCTTGCAGCAGAGCCTGATCCAGCGGAAACGTTTTCTGCCGGCCTGTAGCATCAGTCAGTGTGACGATACCGTTCTGAAAATCAAGTGATGCGCGCAACCCATTTTTGAGCCTGAGCGCGTAAGTTTTGGACATCTTCTCGGCGTGATAATAATCCAGTTCAAAGCCCGTGGATGATGACTCGGCCTGGGCAGCTGCCGTGACGTTGGCACCTTGGACCCCATGCTTGCTGGGCGCGGACGATGCTGCAAATGCGGTGCCACCCAGTCCGCTGCACCCAACCAGCAGACTCAATACAATGACTCTCGTCTTGCTCGGAACAAGCCTAGAATTCATTTCGATAATCCTCATCATTGATACTCCAAATTAAACCCCTGTTCAAAAACGCTACCCCCCCCCCTAATACGTGGTGTCAAGTATCGATATATGTGAAGCACATGCAAATTCGAAAAGAAGCCAGGCAATGCTGACATTGCTTGTAGGCGAATGCCGTTCTTGTGAAAGGGCAAAGCCATCTGGCGGTGTCTGCCTGTCCTCTATTCATTCGGTGAGCGGGGCTCGACCGAGAACACGACAAGGCCGTCGAGGTCTTCGCGGCAAGGGGCACTCTCACCTGTCTTGCGGGCACTTTCCAGCGGGAGAGCGGATGTTCCTGCCGCCATCCCCACCAAGGTACACTCCCCCACGGAGTCGGCCGGACAGTCGCGTCGCGCGCAAGCGCATCGAGGAAAGTCCGGGCTCCACAGGGCAGAGT
>CALCWL010000104.1 GCA_937906285.1 uncultured Rhodanobacter sp.
TCGGCGACAACCTGCGCGTGATCGCCAGCGCCAGCGTCATCCAGGCCCGCGCCGAAGGCAGTGGCACGCCCGCATACGAAGGCCACCAGCTGACCAACGTGCCGCGCCTGCGTACCGCCGTATTCCTCGACTACCGCCTGCCGTCCGCGCCGGCCTTGAGCCTGCTCGGCGGCTGGCGCCACGCGTCGGCCAACGTCGCCACGCCCGATGGCGCCGTACGCGTACCGTCGTACGACGTGTTCGACGCCGGCTTGCGCTACACCATGCCGTGGCGCGGTCATGCGCTGACCTGGCGGTTGTCGGTGGACAACGTGTTCAACCGTTTCTACTGGCGCGACACCGGCTCGGCCGGCGGCGATCGCTACCTGTTCCCGGGGGCGCCGCGGTTGACGCGACTCTCCGTCAGCTACGACTTCCAATGATCTGGATCGAACTCGGCGGCGCGCTGATCAGCGCCTGGGCGGTCTGGCTCACCGCCAGGCGGCGGCCGTGGTGCTGGCCGGTCGGACTGGTCTCGGTGCTGGTCTACGGCTGGATCTTCATCGACGCCAAGCTGTATTCCGATGCCTTGCTGCAACTCGCCTTCGCCGGCCTGATCGTCTATGGCTGGCGACGCTGGCTGCAGAACCTGGGCAACGACGGCCGCGTCCAGCTTGCCCCGCTGCCGATGGTGCAGGCGATCGGCCACGTCGCGATCGGCGCGGTCGCGGCGCTGCTGCTCGGTTATTCGATGCATCGCTGGACCGATGCCGCACTGCCCTGGCTGGACGCGGC
Organism: uncultured Rhodanobacter sp.; assembly: GCA_937906285.1. GTDB lineage: Bacteria > Pseudomonadota > Gammaproteobacteria > Xanthomonadales > Rhodanobacteraceae > Rhodanobacter. The sequence continues at coordinate 775 of CALCWL010000104.1, forward strand.
CCTCACCGCTTTCAGCCTGGTCGCACAATGGTGGCAAGGTCGCCGCCACATCGCGGCGTGGTGGCTGTGGATCGCGGTCGACGTGATCTATGTCGGCGAATACATCTACAAGCACCTGCTGATCACCTCGGTGCTCTACGCCGGCTTCGTGGTGCTGGCGGCGATCGGCTTGCGCGCGTGGCGGCAAGCCGGAAGCGTCCCTGCGGCAACGTGACTTCACGGCATGCTGCGCCTGTCGGAGCACAATGGGCAAATCCGCAACCAGGACGAAACACGATGCCCGACCTGTCCCGTTTCCCGATCACCGCACGCTGGCCCGCGCGGTACCCCGAACGCATCCAGTTGTATTCGCTCAACACGCCCAACGGCGTGAAGGCGTCGATCATGCTGGAGGAAACCGGGTTGCCGTACGAGCCGCACCTGGTCGACATCACCAATGACGAAAGCCACACGCCCGAGTTCCTGTCGCTCAATCCCAACGGCAAGATTCCGGCGATCATCGACCCCGACGGTCCGGGCGGCGAGCCGCTGGCGCTGTTCGAGTCCGGCGCCATTTTGCTGTACCTGGCCGACAAGACCGGCCGCTTCATTCCCGCCCAACCAGCGCGGCGCTGGGAGTGCATCCAGTGGGTGTTCTTCCAGATGGCCTCGATCGGCCCGATGTTCGGGCAGGTCGGCTATTTCAACAAGTTCGCCGGCAGGGAGATCGCCGACAAGCGTCCGCTGGAGCGCTACGTCAACGAATCGAAACGGCTGCTCGCCGTGCTCGAAGACCGCCTCGCAGGCCGCGACTGGATCATGGGCGACGACTACACCATCGCCGACATCGCCACGCTGGGTTGGGTGAACAACCTGATCACCTTCTACGAGGCGCGCGAGCTGGTCGAGTACGACCGCCTTGTCCATGTTCCCGCCTGGCTCGAGCGCGGCATGGCGCGGCCGGCAGTGGCGCGCGGGCTGCAGATTCCGCGACGCGGCTGAACCTCCGCCCGACGGCTGGACGAAGGCACGCGCCCGGGGCAAGCTTGCAGTCACGCGGCATCCAGCCGCGTTGTCGCACAGTGGCCATCACCATGAACGACTCGATCGCCTCATCGTTGCTGTCTGGCCTGGCGCTGGCGTTCTGGCTGCTGGCCCCGGCGGCCGGCGCCCAGAACATCTACAAGTGCCCGCAGGCCGGCGGCGGCGTGGCCTATACCGACCACCCCTGTGCCGACGGCAAGGGTCAGTTGCTGCACCAGGCGGACGACAGCGAGGTGATCGACCGCTACCTGCGCCTGGGCCAGGACGACCTTGCCAGGAAATATGCCCACGCCCGCCATCTCGACGCGCTCTACGAGGAGCGCGTGGCCGCCTATCGGCAGACGCAGGAGGACGCGGAACAACGCCGCTACGACGAGGCCCTCGCCGCGCAGCAACGCGAGGATGCCGCACGACAGCAGGCGCAGCTCGACCAGGCCGCGGAACGCGACCAGTTGCAGGCCGAGAACGAGGCCTTGCGCCAGCAGAACGACCAGTACCGCGAGGTGCTGTCCCAGCCCGTGAACGACTACGCGCCGCTGTACTGGGGCGCTCCGGCGCCGCCGTATCGACATCGCCCGCACGACCACGACGGCGATCGCGGCCATCGCTGGACACCGCCCCCACCGCCGACCTACCAGCCGTGCACACAACTGGCGGGTGGCCGGGTGCAGTGCTGATCTCGCAGCCCGATCATCGTCGTTGCTGACGCGCGCAGGCGTTCGATTCAGCGCGCCGCTTGCGGAATGTCGGCGCCCTGGCGGCGGACCCGGGGATCGTCGAGATGCTCGGCCTTCCACACCATCGCGCGATGGATGCGCTGCCAGCCGCTGGGATGGTCGAAGAACAGGAACTCCTCGACCGGGCCGGGATGCATCTTGCGGTATTCGGACAACTGAACGGCAGCCTGGGCAAAGCCGTCCGGCTGGCGTGCCGCGTTGAGGCCGAATGCGTCGGCCTCGGCCTCCATGCTGCGGGTGATGGTGTTGTTCACCGGCGTCATGACGAACATGAAAGTCGCGAACAGCGCGGCCAGCAACGGCAAGCCCGCGACGTCGGACACGTCGCGCAGCTGCCAGCGCTCGCCCCACCGCCGCTGTGCCCAGCTGAAGCCCCAGCGCACGCAGGCGAAGCCGATCACGATGATGACGCCGAAAAACACGATGCCCTTGTAGATGTGGTTGAGCACGTAGTGGCCCATTTCATGCCCGAGCACGGCCTCGACCTCTTCCGGCGAAGCGCGCTTGAGCAGGTTGTCGTTGAGGCTGATGCGGGTGGTGCCGAACATGCCGCTGACGTTGGCGCTGATGCGCTTGCTCTGGCGCGAGGCATCGAACCAGTACACGTCCGAAGCGGGGATGCCGTTGGCGCGCGCCATCGACAGCAGCTGCTCCTTCAGCGGGCTCTCCGGCAACGACTTGTAGGTATTGAACAGCGGTGAGATGTACACCGGCGCGATGGTGGCCATGAAGACCACGAACACGATGGCCACGCCGGCGCCCCACACCCACCAGGTCCGCGTGGCCCGGCGGATCACCGCGTAGATCAGCACCAGCGCCAGCGTGCCGAAGATCAGCCCCACCGCCAGCCCCTTGGCCTGCTCGCCCAGCCAGCTGCCGAGGCTCAGATTCGACAAACCGTACCGGTGCTCGCGGAAATAGCCTTCGTACAACGCCCACGGCAGGGTCAGCACGGTGGTCAGCACGATGTATTGCATCGCGTAGATCGCCGTCTGCAGCCAGCGCCAGCGGGCGATTCGCTCGGAAAAATTGCGCATGCGCGCCGAGAGCCGCGTGCCGAGCAGCAGCCACGCCACGCCCAACACGACCAGCAGATCCCAGCCGGTCAGCCAGTAACCGCCCTCGAAGTAGGCGTCGGAACTGGCTCGCTGCGCCGGCGTGAGCTCGGCCATGTAGGCACGGGTGGCGGCGTCCACGTCGAACGACGCAGTTGCTGAAACCGCCGGCGCCGGCGCCGCTGCGGTGGACGAAGATACCGCCTGCGCGTGGATCGCACCGACGACGAACCAGGCAAGCAGCAGCACGCCGAGCAGCTTCTTCATGACGTCCCCATCCCCAGGTGGAGCCCGCACGCTACCCCAATCGCCGGAAGCCCGCCACCGCGCCCGTCTCCGCGCGGTCGCCTACAATGCCGGACACGACCCGCCGGATCGACCCATGCCCCCGCTCCGCCTCAAACGCTATCTGCTGACCGGCCTGCTGACCTTCATCCCGCTATGGGTGACCTGGCTGGTGTTCAATTTCGTGCTGGGCGTGCTGGCCGGGATCGGCGCGCCGATGGTGGAGGCCTTGCTCGGCACGCTGGCGCTGGTGGCACCACGTGCCGCCGAGTCGCTGAAGATGGAATGGCTGACCTACATCGCCGCCCTGCTGATCACGCTGGGCTCGCTGTACCTGCTCGGCTTCGTGGCGAATCGGGTGATCGGCCAGCGCTTCCTCAATGCCTTCGACAACCTGCTTGCGCGCATCCCGCTGGTGCAGACCATCTACGGCGGCACCAAGAAGCTGATGGCGGTGCTGCAAAACAAGCCCAGCGGCATGCAGCGCGTGGTGCTGGTGGACTTCCCGCGGCACGGCATGAAGGTGGTGGGCTTCGTGACCCGGGTGATGATCGAGGAAGGCAGCGGTCGGGAGATCGCCGCGGTGTACATCCCGACCACGCCCAACCCCACCGGCGGCTATCTGGAACTCGTGCCGGTGGACGAGCTGATCCCCACCGACTGGACCATGGACCAGGCCATGGCCTTCATCATTTCCGGCGGTGCGGTGGCGCCGGACAGCCTGCCGGCTGCACCGGGCCGGCACGCCCTCACCCCCTGACCTTTGACACTGTCTGCCCTCCGTCGATTGGCCTAGCGTGAACGGCTGCGTCCGCGCGCCCGGGGAGCCTTTGCGCGCGGCCATGTCCGCAACCTCAAAACCGTCCAGATCCACCCATCGAGGGATATCCATGACCAAGCAGTACCTGAAGCCCCTGGCCCTTGCGGTCAGCCTGGCCCTGAGCGTGAGCGCCTGCGGCAAGCACGATTCGGCACCGGCCGATACGCCGGCGCCGACCGCCAGCACCGCACCGGCGGCCGCCGGCAGCACCGCGGCCGTCGACGGCAAAAGCATCTTCGACGTCAGCGAGCTGGGCGCCCCAACCGAGGCGTGCACGGACTTCGACCAGTTCGTCAATGCCAAGTGGGTCGCCGCCAACCCGATCCCGAACGACCGCACCCGCTGGGGCGCGTTCGACAAGCTGGCCGAGGACAGCCTCAACACCCAGCACACCATCGTCGAAAACGCCGCCAAGGGCGCCGACCAGGCGGCCGCCGGCTCGATCGAGCAGAAGATCGGCAACCTGTACAAGTCCGGCATGGACGAGGCCGCCATCGACAAGGCCGGCTTCGACCCGATCAAGCCCAAGCTGGCCGAAATCGACCAGCTGAAGAACGGCAACGACGTGGCGGCCTTCCTCGACAAGAGCTTCGCCCAGGGCGACATGCTGGTGTTCCAGTTCGGCGCCGG
>CALCWL010000105.1 GCA_937906285.1 uncultured Rhodanobacter sp.
ACCACGCCCAGCACGCTGCGGTGGTCGTCGATGAGCGCGATGTTGACGGTGAACTCGCCGTTGCGCTTGACGAACTCGCGGGTGCCGTCGAGCGGATCGACCAGCCAGTAGCGCGCCCAGTGCCGGCGTTCGGACCAGGGCATGGCCTTCGCTTCTTCCGACAGCACCGGCAACTGCTCCTGCAGAGCGGCCAGCCCCACCATGATCACCCGCTGCGCGGCGAGATCGGCGGCGGTCAGCGGCGAGTCGTCGCCCTTGGTCTGTACGGCGAAGTCTTCGTGATATACCTGCAGAATAGCCTGCGCCGCGGCGCGCGCGATCGCGCCGATCTGCCGTGCCAGCTCGGGCGGAGTGCTTCCGGACGGCATGCTCACGACATCCTGAAGCGCCCGGCGAGGTATTCGCGGGCCATGAACAACGCAGCGATCGAGCGCCCCTCGGTAACGTCGTCGCGGCCGAGCAGGGTATGCAGCTCGGCCATCTTCCACGGCACCACTTCGAGTTCTTCCGGTTCGTCGCCGGCCAGTTTCTCGGGGTACAGGTCCTGCGCCAGCACCACGTGCGCCATGTGCGTCATGTACGACGGCGACAGCGACAGGTTGTGCAGGATCTTGAGCTTGCGCGCGCCGTAGCCGATTTCTTCCTTCATCTCGCGCTCGGCACCCTGTTCGGCGGTTTCATCCTGATCGAGCCGGCCCTTGGGCAGGCCCAGCTCGTAGCGGCCGACGCCGCCGCCGTATTCGCGCACCAGCAGCACGGTATCGTCATCGAGCATGGGCACGATGATCACCGCGCCCAGGCCGCTGCCCTTGAGTCGTTCGTAGGTGCGCCGCACGCCATTGGAGAACTCCAGGTCGAGTTGCTCGACCTGCAGGAATCGGCTGTCGGTGACGTCGCGGATGGCGTGGATGATGGGCAGTTTGCGCATCCGGCGATTCTAACCTTTGCGCCTCAGCGCCGCAGGCGTTGCAGGGCCTGCGCGTGGATCGCCGGGGTACCGGCCAGCACGCTGGTCGTCTCCAGCGTCGGCGGTGCGCCGTCGAGATCGGTGAACACGCCGCCAGCCTCGCGCACGATCACCGCCAAGGCGGCGATGTCGAGGATGTTCACGTCCGACTCGATCACCAGATCCAGGCTGCCACGCGCCAGCAGGTGGTAGTGGCAGAAGTCGCCGTAACCGCGGATGCGGTTGCTGTCGCGGATCAGCCCGCCCAGCGCCGCCCAGCGGTCATCGCCGGCGAGCGTCCTGACGTTGCCGATCGAGATCGACGCCTGCGCCATGTCGATGGTATCGGCCACGCGGGCGCGCTTGCCCTCGAACCAGGCACCCTCGCCCGCACCGGCCCACATCATCTCGCCGTAGACCGGCGCGCTGGACACGCCGAGTACCAGCTCGTCACCATCCATCAGCGCGATCTGGGTGGAGAAGAACGGCGTGCGGCGCACGAAGCTCTTGGTGCCGTCGAGCGGATCGACCAGCCACAGCAGGGCGTCGCGCTCGCCCTGCAGGCCGAACTCCTCGCCGTAGATCGCCGCCTGCGGCAGTGCGGCCTGCAGCACGCGGCGGATCGCCTGCTCGGCTTCGCGATCGGCCACCGTCACCGGGGTGGCGTCGGCCTTCAGTTCCACCTCCACCCCGCTGCGCCAGTAGTGCGTGATGATCTCGGCGGCAGCGGCGGCGGCCTCGCGTGCCGCGGCCAGTGCGACAGCGGAAGTCTGGGGATTCATCGCAGCGTGTCGTCCTGTCGGTTCGGTGAAGGCTTGGCGGCCAGGCCACCGGCCTGCCGGAGATGTACGCTGCCGTCGGCCGCAACCGGCCCCAGTCGGGCCAGCCAGCGCTGCAGCGCCGGATCGCGATGGCGCGCGCGCAGCGTGCTGTCCAGGCGCCAGCCCAGCGGGCTCAGTTGCAATTCGCCGCGCACCTGCAGCGGGCCATCGCCCTGGTCGTGCCATTGCGCCTGGATCACGCCACCCTGCGCCTGCGCGCTTCCCTGCAGCTCACCCAACGCCAGTTCGCCGTCGGCGGTACGCACCGCGGCCCGCTGCCACTGCCCCTGCGCCTGCAATTGCAACGGCCAGCCGCCTTGCAGCAGCGCATGATCGATGGCCAGTTGCAGTTCGCCCAGCGGCTTGCCCCACGCGACGGGAAGCGGCACATCCGTCGCGGCGAGATCGGCATGCAGTCGCCAGCCTTCGGCCTCGACGCGGCCCTGCGCCGTGCGCCGCACGGTCCCGGAGAAATCCGCCTGCGGTCCGTCGAAGGCCAGTTTCATCTGCAACCGGCCGAGCAGCGCACGCCGCGACAGTTGCCATTGCAGCCGCCCCAGTCGTCGCCCGTCGGCTCCGAGCACGTCGTCGGCCGCGCCGTTCCACACCGTGCCGTGCACCTGCTGCAGGCGCAGGCCGTGCAACTGCGGCTCGACCCACGGCATCACCCAGCGCGCCGGCAGGAACCACGCCAGCGCCAGCACGACCGCTACGAGCAAGGCCACGGCGAGGAGAATTTTCCGCAGTCGAATCAAGCGTCCGGTTCCGAATGTTCCGCGCGCCGCTTGAGCATCCCGGGCGCAGCGTCGATCATAACCGGATGACTATTCCCGCAAACAGCAACGCCGCGCTCGCCGAGCGCGATCTCAGGCATGTCTGGCATCCCTGCACGCAGATGCACGACCACGGCGAAGGCGCCGTGCCGATGGTGCCGATCGCGCGCGGCGAAGGCGCCTGGCTGGTCGACGCCGAGGGCCGGCGCTACCTCGACGGGATCAGCTCGTGGTGGGTCAACCTGTTCGGCCACGCCAATCCGCGCATCGCCGCCGCCCTGGCCGACCAGGCTCGCACGCTGGAGCAGGTGATCTTCGCCGGCTTCACCCACGAGCCGGCGATCCGGCTGGCCGAGGAACTGGTGCGCGTCACGCCGTCGGGACTGGATCGCGTGTTCTACGCCGACAACGGCTCGTCCGCGATCGAAGTGGCGCTGAAGATGAGCTTCCACTACTGGCTCAACCG
>CALCWL010000106.1 GCA_937906285.1 uncultured Rhodanobacter sp.
TCGACCTGCACGGCGCGCGCACCCGGGACTTCCTGCGCCACCTGCTGGCGAACAACATTGGCAAGCTGAAGGTGCACGGCAAGGCGCTGTACTCGTGCATGCTGAATGAGCGCGGCGGCGTGATCGACGACTTGATCGTGTACTACCTCGGCGAGGAGTTCTTCCGGCTGGTGGTCAACGCCGCGACCCGCGCCAAGGACCTGGCCTGGATCGAACGCCAGGCGCAGGCGTTCGACGTGCAGGTCAAGGAGCGTCCCGACTTCGCCATGATCGCGGTGCAGGGTCCGCAGGCGCGCGCAAAGGTGCTTGGCCTGCTGCACGACGTCGACCGCCCGCGCATCGAGAAGCTGGGCAAGTTCGCCGCGGCGGCGGCGCAGGGTCCGGGCGGCATGCCGCTGTTCGTGGCGCGCACCGGCTACACCGGCGAAGACGGTTTCGAGATCATGCTGGCGGCAGAGCATGCGGTGGCGCTGTGGGAGGCGTTGCTTGCCGCCGGCGTGAAGCCGGCCGGACTGGGTGCGCGCGACACCTTGCGCCTGGAGGCGGGCATGAACCTGTACGGCCAGGACATGGACGAGGACGTGACGCCGTGGGAAGCCAACCTGGGCTGGACGGTGTCGCTGGACGAAGGCCGTGACTTCATCGGCCGCGTGGCCCTGGAGCAGCAGCAGGCCGACGGCGTGCCGCGCGTGATGATCGGCGTGGTGCTCGAGGAGAAGGGCGTGTTGCGCCACGGACAGAAGGTGCTGGCGGCAAACGGCGAAGGCGAAATCCTGTCCGGCAGCTTCGCGCCAACGCTGGACAAGGCGATCGCGTTCGCCCGCGTGCCGGCCGGCGACACGGGTGCCCTGCGCGTGGACATCCGCGGCCGCGAGGTGGCGGTGCGTCAGGTGAAATATCCCTTCGTGCGCGACGGCAAGCCTTGCGACGGCATCTGATCGTGCCTTGCCCTTTCCCTCACGGCGAATGCCGCTAGAATCCCCACCCGTAAGCGCCTTTCCCTTCCAACGACTGGACCCGACCATGAGCGAGATTCCCGGCGATCTGAAGTTTCTCAAGTCCCACGAATGGGCCCGCGTCGAGGACGACGGCCTGGTGCGGGTCGGCATTTCCGATCACGCCCAGGGGCAGCTGGGGGACCTGGTTTACGTGGAGTTGCCGGAAATCGGCGCCGCGGTGAAGGCCGGCACCGGCACCGCCGTGGTGGAGTCGGTCAAGGCAGCTTCGGACATCTATTCGCCGGTGTCGGGCGAAATCGTCGAGGTCAACGAGCTGCTCAACGACAAGCCCGAGACGATCAACGAAGACGCCTTCGGCGACGGCTGGATTTTCCTCGTGCGCCCCAGCGATCGCGCCGAGCTGGACGAGTTGCTCGATGCCAACGATTACCAGGAACTGATCGAGAACGAAGATCACTGATCCGCTCGCTTCGAACCGTGTCGAAAGCTCCGGCCGCCATGTGCGGCCGGTTGCATTTCAGGGGCTCGCATCGGCGGGCGTTGCATCGGTGGAGCTGCTTTCGATCGACGCATCGAACGACTGGATCGCGTTTCCGCGCGAGCCGATCGGCTCGTGTTCGCGTCGCCCGAGGCGAGCATCGGGCGACGCGTTTCGTCTTCGCCGCTCGCGCTTCGGCGCGGAGATCGCCGCGTTCGAGGTCGTCAGCACCGTCGCCGGCCCTCCTTCGGTCGTGTTCCGTTCATTTGCCGGAGATGGCCTGGCCGGGCGGCAATCGTGTGCCTTGGCGGCATGGCGTGCGTCGGCGAGGCGTATTCGGCGAATATCGCCGCGCTTTGCAAATAGTGCCTGTTTCACGCGGTTTGAAGCATGTTTCGGAAAATTGGTCATTTTTGGAATGGACGTCTAGACGTCCGATGATGAATATGTCCCGGGGCGGTGCGCCCTTGCCGGCTGCGGTCTGGCGCGGCCATGGGCGTTCGGGATGTCGCCGACGCGTGGCGAAAATCAATTGACAGTTGAAATCTTCGGGGATAGCTTTCGCAGCAGATCACGGGGAATGCGTTTTATGGCGACAACGAAATTCATCAAGCCCTATGTCGAGCACGGTGAAAAAGCCAATGCAGTTCGCAAGATCACGGTCTCGATTCCGCTGCATGTTCTGCGACGGCTTTCTGATTTGCGCACCCACCGACAGGTGAACAATCTTCGGCACGCGACGAACAGCGACTTGCTGGTTGAAGCGTTCCTGCATGCTTTTACTGGGCAACCACTGCCAACTGATGAGGAGCTGAGACGAACCATGGCCACTGCCAAGAAATCCGCTGCAAAGAAACCGGCTGCCAAGAAGGCCGCTGCCAAGAAACCGGCTGCCAAGAAGGTCGCCGCCAAGAAGCCGGCGGCCAAGAAGCCGGCTGCCAAGAAGCCGGCCGCCAAGAAGGCTGCCGCGAAGAAAGCCGTCCGCAAGCCGGCGGCTGCCAAGAAAGCCGCGGTGAAGAAGGTCGCGGTGAAGAAGGTCGCCAGGAAGCCGGCGAAGAAAGCTGCACCGAAGAAGGCTGCGGCGGCCAAGGTGGTCAAGGCCACCAAGACCGCAAAGCCGAAGGCCAAGAAGTAAGCCACACGCAACACGCAACAAGCGACACCCACAACAAGATATGCCATCGACTTCTCCCCCCGCGGTGCCCAGCGCGGGGGGAGCACTTCGAGAAAGTTCGTCCCGGCCTGGCCGGGACGCTTCGTTTCCGGGGTACGCAGTGAGGCGGAAGGCCGTACCGCGGCCCTGCCACCTCCGCCGCGCCGACGCGCGCCCGTCCGTGGACGCAGCATTGCCGTGTTGCGCCATTGGAGTTACCTTCTGCACATCCGCGCCGCGGCGTATCCGGGGGATCGCCGCTCCTACAGGGGGAAAAAGCGCGGGTATCTGTCGACACTCAGTGAGAGACCATGGATACCCGATATTCACTTCAGACGCGCCGGCGCGCGCGTGGGGCCGTCCGGCCGACCTACATCGCGATCATTGCCGTCTTTGTGCTGCTGGCCATCGGCGCGTGGTTTCTCATCCTCAAGCCGCACCAGGAACTGATGCTGGCCGATTCCGGCGGGCATCCGTCGACGCCGGTCACCGCGGTGACGCGGGCGACACCGCCGCCGGTCAACGTGGCGGGGATGGACGTCAACCAGCTGGTGGATGAGGCGCGTTCGGCCATGGGCCAGCAGCGCTATCTGGCGCCGGCTGGCAACAACGCATTCGAGTTCTACCTGCGCGTGCTGGAGAAGGACCCCGGCAACAAGGTGGCCTCCGATGCGCTGCGCGAGACCTTCCCGTTCGCGGCCAACCAGGCCGAGCAGGCGATCAACTCGCGCGACTTCGGCGAAGCGCAGCGCGAGATCGATCTGCTCTCCAAGGCCGACCCGACCAACTTCACGCTGACCATCCTGCGCTCCAAGCTCGACGCCCAGCGCAAGACGCTGGATCAGCAACAGCAGCAGGCGCTGGATCAGCAGAAGGCCGCCGCGCTGGCGGCGCAGAAGGCTGCCGCCGACAAGGCCGCTGCCGAGCAGCTCGCGCAGCAGCAGGCTGCCCAGGCGGCACAGCAACAGGCAGCGCAAACGGCGCAAGCCAAGCCGGCGCCCGGCACGCCATCAGCGGGCAACAACGCTTCGGCGGAGACGGCCGCAGCGGCACCCACGGGACAGACTTCTGACGCGGTGCTGGTCAAGGCGATTGCTCCGCACTATCCGCCCTCGGCCGTGCGTGCGCGGCAGCAAGGTTGGGTGGTGGTGGCGTTCCAGGTCGACGCGGATGGCAGCACCAGCGACATCAAGGTAGTCGACTCGCAACCGCGGCGCATCTTCGACCGGGCGGCAATGGAAGCCGTCGCGCGCTACCAGTTCACGCCGGCCATGAGAAATGGCGTGCCGGTAGCCAGCCAGCGTACGCAGCGGATCGAGTTCAAGCTCTGAGAGGCAGCACGCCTTTCGACCTCGGAGCAGACCATCATGCGCCAGCACGGCTCCTCTCCCTGCTTGCAGGGGGAGGCTGGCGATCAAGGCCAGTTCCTCGGGCGAGGGGCCAGGCTCTCGTCGCTGCTCCGGTCGGCATGACTCATTCCCGGCTCTCGGCAGCAAGTCCGGGAGAGAGTGCAGCTTTCAGGGCGTGAATTCGCTCTGCGCAGCCGCGCACGTTCGACGCGAGGCATGCATGCCTGACGTGATTCAGTGCCGCCTGTGGGCCGCCTTGCGAACTCTCCTGCGTGGCGTGGCTTTCTTCGGCGGACTCTCGATCTGTGCCCAGTCCACGTGCGGCAGGCCGAGCAGGTCGTCGAACACCATCGGCATCAGGCCGCTGGGCGTCGGACCGGTGGAGTTCCACAGGGTGACCACGCCGACGTTGTACTTCGGGAAGAAGCCGATCATGGTGCGATAGCCGGCTACCGCTCCGGCGTGATAGATCAGGGTTTCGCCGCCGTAGCGGTAGACGCGCCAGCCCAGCGCGTAGTGCGCGTCGGACAGCCGCGCGCGGCGCCACGGGGAGGAGTGCAGTTCGCTGGGCGTGTTGACGCCGGGGGCATGCAACACGTCGAGCAGCGTGCCGGGCAGCACGTCCGGCCGCCCGCCCATCTGCGCGATCAGCCATTTCTCCATGTCGCGCAGGCTGGCGTTGACGCCGGCCGCCGGCGCCACGCG
>CALCWL010000107.1 GCA_937906285.1 uncultured Rhodanobacter sp.
TCCAGCTGATCAAGTTCCGCAGCATGCGCACCGACGCGGAGCTGGACGGCATCGCCCGCTGGGCGAACAAGGACGACGACCGGGTGACGCGGGTGGGCCGCTTCACCCGCAAGGTGCGCCTGGACGAACTGCCGCAGCTGTGGAACGTGCTCAAGGGCGAGATGAGCTTCATCGGGCCCCGGCCGGAGCGGCCGCAGTTCGTGATCGACCTGGGGCAGAAGATCCGCTACTACGACCTGCGTCACTGCCTCAAGCCGGGGCTGGCCGGCTGGGCGCAATTGCGCTATCCCTACGGCGCTTCCGAGGCGGACGCCGAGGAAAAACTCAAGTACGACCTGTATTACGTGAAAAACCACAACCTGCTGTTCGACCTGCTGATCCTGTTCCAGACGGTCGAAGTGGTGCTGTTCCGCCGCGGCGCACGCTGATCGGCGGTTTCCGCCGCAGCGGACGACTGGCGCGTTTGGCGCGCCGGCACGGCAAGTTCCAACCCGCTCCGGAACCTGCGGCGTGGTTGGAATGGCATGGCTATCCAGTCAGCTATCACGCCGCATTGTGTGGTGGTACGCTTTCCGGGCATGGGGCGTTCAGGATAATCGGCTACCCACCTCAAGCCACCGGTTTGGCGAGGATGGGTCGTTGGCGTTGGCCTACCTATGGATTCCCCCATGTCCCGCACCGATCAGATTGCGCCGAACGGCAGGCCTGCGGCATCGGCCCAGGGCAGCCAGATGCCCGCCCCGTCATCAGTGCGCGGGCAACGAACGCGTATGGCGCTGTTCGGTGGCGGCGTGGTGCTGATGCTGCTGTTCACCGCGGTATCGTTGCTGCTCGCGCGCGATGACCAACCGCAAGCGCCGACTTTCCACCCGACGGCCGCCGCGCCGGCGATCGCTGCGCCCGTGCCTGCCCGGTTGCCGGCAGCTCCTTCCAGGCCTTCGCCGCTTGCCGTGGAAGGGTTCCGACATACCCCTGACGCCCGGGTCCCCGCCACCGTCGCGCCGGCGTCGCGCCGACGGGCGGTCCGGGCCGATGCCACCGCAATGGCGCCGCCGGCGAGCGCGCCGCGCGCGCTCGCGATCACAACCGATGAGGCGCCCCGTTCGATCACCGGCGTGGTCGGCGCACGGCCGCTGGTGGCCAGTGTCGCGGCCTCGTCCCACGGCACCGCAAGGCATGCGGTCGGCGTACCGGCCGGGCTGACCGGGGCGACGGGCCGCGATTCCGGAGTGCAGGGCGCGCCGCGGGCAGCCGCGTTCAGTGCCGTGCCGGTACGACCGCAAGCCGTGACGCTGGCGGCGCATCCGCGCCTGCTGCTCGACTCATCCACGCTGACTGCGCTGCGCCAGCGTGCGGCGGCGAACACGCCGCAATGGACGGCGCTGAAAGCCACCTGCGATTCCTACCTCGGCGGCACGGTGGAGTATCCCACCGGCAACCAGTACCCCGACAAGCCGAATCTGGGCTCGGGCTACCAGGGCGAATCGTATCTGCCAGCGCTGCTGGCCGAGGGCATGTGCTACCAGGTGCTGAAGTCCAGCGACGCTGCGGCCGCCGCACCCTATGGCGCCAAGGCGGTCGACATCCTGATGAAGATGTCGATGCCCTACCCGGGCAGCAACGGCTGGGATCCCTGTACCGACAGCGGTTACGGCATCCGCTTCTACGGCGTGGGTTACGGCCTGGGTTATGACTGGGTCTACGACCTGCTGACCACGTCGCAGCGCACGCAGATCTACACCACCGCGAACGCGTGGATCGCCGCGTGGGAAAAAGCCGGCGGGTGTGCCGCGTTTGCCTATGAAGGCAATCCCATCGGCAACTACTACGCCGGTTACTTCCACGCCAAGGCGGCGATCTCGCTGGCCACCTACGGCGAAAACCCCAGCGCGCCGGCGCAGTGGACCGACTGGCTGGGCAACCAGTTCGGCGCGCGAGTGCAGCCGTATTATCGCCTGCACATGCTCGGTGGCGGCTGGCCCGAGGGTTACGGCAACTACGCGCCGCTGAGCATCCTCAACATGAGCCTGCCCGCGCGCGAGGTGAAGACCGCCACCGGGCAGGATCTGCTGCGTGCCAGCGCGCCGTATACCTTCCCGCTGGACAGTGCCGACTACTCGATGCATTTCACCTGGCCGTCGCTGGTCTACTTCGACGACCG
>CALCWL010000108.1 GCA_937906285.1 uncultured Rhodanobacter sp.
GTTGATGATGCCGCTGATCCAGTGCAGGTCGCGCGCGGCGAACACCGCGCTGACCGGCGCCGAACTGGCCAGGATCATCTCCGAGCACTGGCCGGGCACCTGCGAGGGATCCACGCAGCCGTTGTACGGCACCATGCCGGTGAGCACCAGCGAGATGGCCAGGTACATCGCCATCGCCACGCCCAGCGAGGCGATCACCGCCAGCGGCAGGTCGCGTTGCGGGTTCTTCGACTCCTCCGCCGCGGTGGTCAGGGTGTCGTAGCCGAACACCGCGAAGAACACGATGCTGGCCGCGGCCAGCATGCCGCCCACGCCGTAGCGGGTGCCGCCGGTGGCCGCCGCGTCGTGCACCAGCGGCGGGATGAATGGAGTCCAGTTGGCCGTGTTCACGTAGAACGCGCCCACCACCACCACCACGATCACGCCCAGCACCTTGAGCGTCACCACCACCGTGTTGAAGCGCGCCCCGACCTCGGTACGCGCCACCTGCAGCGCGGCCACGCCCAGCGCCACCAGCATCGCGATCAGGTTGATGCCGCGCCCGCTGTCCGGATGCGCCGGATCGTAGGCCGCCTGCAGGAACACCGGCAGGTGCAGGCCGGTGATCTGGGCGATCAGCGACTGCAGGTAGTTCGAGGTACCCGCCGCGACTACGCCCACGATCAAGGCGTACTCCACCAGCAGATCCCAGCCGATGATCCACGCGGGCAATTCGCCCAGCACCGCATAGCCGTAGGTGTAGGCGCTGCCGGTGACCGGGATCATGCCGGCGAACTCGGCATAGGACAGCGCCGCGCAGGCGCTGCCGATGCCCGCCACCAGGAAGCTGAGGATGATCGCCGGGCCGGCATTCAGCGCCGCCTCGTTCGGCGCCAGCACGAACACGCCCACACCCACGATCGCGCCCACGCCGATCGCGGTGAGCTGCCACACGCCCATGGTGCGGCGGAAATCCCGGCTGGCGCCGGCCTCGGCCTGCAGTTGCGCGACCGACTTGCTGCGTACCAGTTTGCTGAAGAAACCCATAGGGCACTCCCCTTGAAATCAGCGCACAGCATAACAAGTCGCGAGTGTCTGGCCAGGCGGTGGGTTGGCGCTGTGGCGTTTGGATGGCCAAATGAGTGGCGCGCGTACGCACACTCCTGCATCGGCCACGGGCGCTTCGACGCGTAGAGCGGACACCGCCCGCCGCGCTTCGCCGCAAGCGGAGAAACGCCGGCGGGCAGTGCCCGCCTACGGGTTGGGAGCGGCGTGCAGGGGTTCGGGCGGGCGCAGGCCGGCCAGCCAGGGCAGCGCGATGGCGCTGGCGCCGAACAGCACGGCGATCGCCGCGGCGGCGCGCTGGTCGAGCGGGTCGACGCCGAACCAGCGACCCAGCAGCAGCGGCAGCACCGCGGTCAACACGGCGCGCAGGCCTTCCAGCCAGAACGCGCCGCGGCGGCCCTCCATCAGCGCACCGATCACGCACAGGCTGGCCACCATGTACAGCCCGTAGCCGAGCAAGGTGCTGAAGCCCGCGTGCGCGGTGAGCCCCAGGAAATGCGTGGCCATGCCCAGCAGCAGGGCGAACTGCAACAGGCAGTACGCAACCATCGCCGGCGCCATCGGCGGGTCGTAGACGGTGCGGTGGATGTCGTACGCGGGCTTGGGGAAGCGCGCTGCCACGTCGGCCGGGCGCCAGCCCGGCGGGCGGAACCACACCTGCAACTTGTCGCGCCAGCGCCGCGCATGCCACGCGTCCACCGCCGTGGCCCAGTACACCTCGGCGTTCGCCCACAGCGGGTTCCAGCTGCGCAGCGGCGAGCGGGTGCCGTAGACCGGCTTGTCGGCATCGTCCTCCTCGACGAAGGTGCCGAACAGGCGATCCCACAGGATCAGGATGCCGCCGTAGTTGTGGTCGAGGTAACGGTCGTTGGTGGCGTGGTGCGCGCGATGGTTGGACGGCGAACAGAACACGCGGTCGAACCAGCCGAGCTTGCCGACCTGCTCGGTATGCACCCAGAACTGGTACAGCAGGTCGATCAGGGCGACGGCCACGAACACTTCCAGCGGATAGCCGAGCAGCGCCATCGGCAGGTAGAAGATCCAGCCGAGCAGGCCGCCGGTGCTGGTCTGGCGCAGTGCGGTGGAAAGGTTGTACTGCTCGCTCTGGTGGTGCACCACGTGCGCCGCCCACAGGATGTTCACCTCGTGCCCCATCCGGTGCAGCCAGTAATAGAGCAGGTCGTAAAGCAGCAGCGCGCTGATCCACACCCACAGGCTGTTCGCCGGCAGCGCGAACAAGGCCAGGTGGTCGACGCACCACGCATAGATGCCGATGGTGAGCAGCTTGGTGAACACTCCGGCGATCTGCGACATCATGCCCAGGCCGATGCTGTTGATGGCGTCGTTGCTGCGGTACGCGTGACGCCCGCGCACGCGCGCCACGACGAGTTCCAGCGCGATCAGCGCGAAGAAGAACGGCGTCGCCCAGGTGATGATGAGCTCGGAGGTATTCATGTCGTCGATGCCTGCATCGCATCCGTCGCCGCGACGCCCTCGTCGCGCGCCACCGAGCGGGCGATGAACCACACCGCCGCGTAGTAGCTGCCGAGGATCCATACGGCGGCCAGCGGCAGCGCGCCGTGGAAGCGGTCCCAGGCGAGCAGGCTGTCGCCGAGCATGAACAGCAGCCCGCCGATCGCCGCGCGCCGCGCGGGGCGCGCCAGCGCATCGCCCGCGTGCACCGATGCCCGCCCCAGCGCCAGCGCCGCCATCGCGGCCAGCACCAGCGCATAGGCCACCACCGCCACGCGCAGCGCCGGCGGTATGGATGGCCAAAGCCACGCGAGGTTCAGCGTCGCCAGCAACAAACAGCCGAACCAGGCCAGCGGGCGGGCGCCCAGGCGACTGTCGCCGAGAAAGCCGCCGATGAAGGACAGGTGCGCGATGAGGAACGCCACCAGGCCGGCCACGAACAGGTCTCCCGGCCACATCAGCAGTACGTCGCCGACCAGCGAGCAGGCCAGCCCCGTCACGACCCGGCGCCGATAGCGCGAGGTGATCGGCGGCCACGCCAGCGCCGCGACGATCACCAGCACGGTGGCCAGTGGCTTGGTCATCCAGTGCAGCCATTGCCAAGCGCTCGCGCCCTCGCCCAGCACGCCGCCGAGCATGGCGGCGAGCGCGGCGCACGCGACCATCGGCGCGAGGGCGCGGCGAAACGCGGGAGGCAGGCTGGCGACGGTGGACATGGGCGACGGGCGTCGTGGCGACGACGCGATCATAGCGAGCTTTCGCCTTGCGAGCCCCGCCCGCGCGCGTCGACCGCCTGCCGTCCGCTGGCCGGATCGTCGGTGAAGAAGGCATCGATGCCGGCGTCGAGGTAGGCGCCGATCTGCGCGACCAGACCGGCGCGGTTCGCTGCCTGCGGATCGCCGTGGCGGAACACCGGGGCGAGGAACGCGTTCTCCGGGCGGAAGGTCCACGGATGCACTTCCAGCCCGACCGCATGCGCGTCGGGCACCAGGCGCGTCGGCGGATCAAGATGGCCGTCGGCATTCCACGGGATGATCGCGCGCAACTCCGGGCCGATCGCATCGGCGTAGCCGGCAACCTCGCGCAAGCCCTCCGCGGTCATCATCCGTGCGTAATCGAGCGTGCCGCCGGCGACGGCCATGTCGTACGGCTGCGCCGGCGGCGCGTCGAGCAGCTGCAGCAGGCGGATGTTCGGGTGCGCCGCACCGATCTGGTCGCGCAGGTAGCGCAGGTTGCCGATCTCGAAGGACTGGATCTCGACCGTCGCCGTGCGCGTGTATGCATGACCGGCGAGCGTCGCCAGCAGCAGATCTTCCATCGGCAGGCCGAGCGCGCGGAAATGGGTGCCGTGCTTGATCTCCGGCACGAGGCCGATGCGCCGTCCGCAGGCGGCGGATTCGGCAGCGGCGAAGTCGATCACCTCTTGCAGCGTGACGATCGGCCAGCGGCCGTCATGCGCGGTGGAGCGCCACTGCGGCAGGCGTTCGCGCGCACGCAGGGTCTTCAGCTCGGCCAGGGTGAAGTCCTCGGTGAACCAGCCGGTCACCGCCACGCCGTCGACGTGGCGGGTTGCGCGGCGCGCGGCGAACTCGCGCCGCTCCGCCACGTCGGTGGTGCCGCCGATCTCGTTCTCGTGGCGCACCATCAGCACGCCGTCGCGGCTCATCACTAGGTCCGGCTCGATGAAATCCGCGCCGTCGGCGATCGCGCGCGCGTACGAGGCAAGCGTGTGCTCGGGCTGCCACGCCGGCGCGCCGCGATGGCCGATCACGCCGACCCGGGCGGCCAACGGCTTTTCGCGAGGCAAGGGGGCAGCCGGCACGGCGCACTCCGCGGCAGATCGGGAGGCCAGCATAGCCGCGCGCAGCGGCAAGCTCAGTCCGGCCGATACATCTGCTTGTACACGCGGCTCACCTGCTGCTGCAGGTCGCCCGACTGCCGCGCCTCGTCGAACGCATCGTTGATCCGCCGTTCGCTCTGGTGCAGCGTGCGCAGGAACAGGCGCTCCTCCGGCGACAGCCCCAGCTCGTCCATCTGCCGCTCCAGCGCAGCGGCGGCGCACATGGCGGCGTCGCTCGGCGGGGGCGTAACGGAATCGGGAAGGTGGCGAGTCATGTCCATGGCGAAGCAAGACACTTGCCAGCAGGCCGCCAATCGCGCCAACGCAGGGCTGGCGCGTGGTGCGGGTCACCCGGCCGGCGCGTGCAACTGCCCCCACGCGACAACCGCGAACCCCTGCCTGCCGCCCACCGTCATCACGAAGCTGAACGCGATGACTCACTCGTAAACGTGCAGCCGGTCGAACACCCACGCGTAATAGGACGGCAGCAGGCCCGGCACGGCGCAGTCGTCGTAGCGGCCCGCGCAACGATCGCGCAGCTGGCTGGAGGCGGCGAAGTACGCATCCTGCGGCAGGCCCGCCGCCTGCAGCACCATGCCGGGCAGGAACGCGATGTCGAGCATCGGGTAGCGCGGCAGCGGCGGCCCGGCGAAGTTGCTCTTGACCATGTAGTAGGTGAGGTAGTCGCGATACGGCTGCAGCGCCGGCGGCAGCGTGCGCGGCAGGTCGCGAATCATGCCGCCGAAGGACGGCTGGTGGTCGCCGAAATGCATCAGCACGGTCGGCTGCGGACGATCGAGGAAGTCGTGCTCCAGCGCGCGCATGGCCAGGTCCGAATCGTGCAGGCGCGCCAGGTAGGTGTCGAAGTTGAGCGCCACCGCCGGCTTCAGCCCGGGCAGCAGGTGGCGGAACGCCGGCGGCAGCGAGGACATCGGGTCTTCGTCGTGCGGCCCGTGCTGGTTCAGGGTGAGGATCATCATGAACACCGGCTGCCCCGGCCGCTTCACCTTGTCGTAGATGCGCCGCGCCGCGGCGAACATCTGGCTGTCGCTCTCCTCCCACTCGACCAGGCCCAGCTCGTTGACGTCGTAGAGATGGTCGAAACCGTAGTCGCGATACGCGTTGCGGCCATTGATGAAACTGCCGACGGTGGGATAGATCGCGATGGTGCGGTAGCCCAGCCGGCGCAGCATTTGCGGCAGCGTGTCGCGCACGTGCGGCGCCAGCACGTAGGGTGCGTACATGCCGCCGGGGCCGAAGATGTCCTGCGGCATGCCGGTCAGGCTGGCAAACTCGCTGACCCAGGTGCCGCCACCGAACGTATGCGTGCGCAGCACGCCGTTGCCGCGGGTGCGCGCATCGGGCTGGAACATCGCCGCGCGGCAGGCCGGCACGCGGCAGTCGGTGAAGTTGGCCGGGTCGAACGTGCTCTCCTCCAGTACCTGCACAATGTCCGGGTACGGCGGCGGACGGCTGGACGGCCGTCCCGGCGCGGTTGCGCCCCACGCCTGCTGCGCCAGCCCGTCGCCGCTCATCGACGGCAGGTGCACCGCCGCGTCGCCGAAGCTGACGAAGAAGTTGGTCAGGTGCGCGTCGTCGGACAGCTTCTCCCAGGTGTTGCGCGCGTGCACGGCGGCGAACGGGCCGCTCGGCAGCATGCACCACCACCACGCCAGCGCGCCCAGCAGCAGGCCCGCGCCGCGCAACAGCCATGCCGGCCGCGCGCGAAAGGCGGAGAACACGCGCCAGTCCCAGCGCCAGGTGAGGTAGAGCAGCGGCGGCAACAGCACCAGCAGGCCGATGCCGAGCAGGTACAGATGCGGATAGTGGCGCAAGGTATCGAGCAGGCTGCTGCGCACGTAGTAGACGAAGTCCGCCGGCATCAGCTGCTCGTCGAGGTAGCGCAGCTTCATCACCGCGATGAACTTCAGCGCGACGAACAAGCCGCCGGCAAGCAGCAGCGCACTGGCGAAGCGCGCCAGCACGGCCATCAGCACCACGGTGCCGCACAGCATCAGCGCGGCGACGAACACACGCTGCAGGGGAAGCGGCTCGCGCCAGGCCGTGCCTGCCACGCACAGCACGAACAGCAGCGCGGCCGCTGCGCACACCGCCGGGCCGCGGACGCGGCGCCATGGAATCGAACGCATGAGCTGCACCATCCCCCCCGCAGAACCAAGCCTGCGACTGCATCTTACGACCTCGCCGGGCGTCGCGGCAGCCGTCCGATCTGCTAGCGTTGGCTGTCCCTCAGCGTCCGTTCCCGGAACCTTCATGTCTGTCCGATCCGCCCCGTTTGCCCTTCCCCTGCTGGCGCTGGCCGCGCTGGCGCTGGCCGGCTGCTCCGCGCTGCCGTGGCGCGCCGGCCGGGTGCCCGACGGCGCGCGCGCCAAGGTGGCGATCCTGGAAACCACCGACATCCACGCCAACGTGCTCGGCTACGACTACTACCGGCTGAAGGACGACCCCACGGTGGGCTTCGAGCGCACCGCCACGCTGATCCGGCGCGCCCGCGCCGAATACCCGAACCATTTCCTGTTCGATTCGGGCGACACCATCCAGGGCAGCGTGCTGGCCGACTACCAGGCCCTGGTCAAGCCGGTGGCCTGCGACCAGGAACTGGCGGTGTACCGCGCCATGGACGCGATCGGCTACGACGGCGGCACCCCCGGCAACCACGAGTTCAACTATGGCCTGGGCTATCTGTCGCAGGTCACCGGCACGCCGATGAACGTCGACGGCGGCCGCCACACGCATTGCGCCGGGCCGCATTTCCCGCTGGTGCTGGCCAACGTCTACAGCGCGCGCGACGGCGCGCCGATCTTCAAGCCGTGGACGATCGTGGAAAAGACCATCGACGCCTACACGCCAGACGGCAGCCACATCCGCGTGCGGCTGAAGGTCGGCATCATCGGCTTCACGCCGCCGCCGATCATGCAGTGGGACCAGCACCACCTGGCCGGCAAGGTCACCGTCGCCGGCGTGGTCGAGGCCGCGCACAAATACCTGCCCGAGCTGCAGGCGCAACACCCGGACCTGATCGTGGCCCTGCTGCACGGCGGCCTCGACACCCACCCCTACACCAGCGACATGGAAAACGCCGGTTGGTACCTGGCCGGCGTACCCGGCATCGACGTGCTGCTGCTCGGCCACTCGCACACGCAGTTCCCCGGTCCGCGCTATGCCGGCATGAAGGACGTCGACGCCCGCCGCGGCTTCGTGCGCAACGTGCCGGCGGTGATGGGCGGCTTTTTCGGCAAGGACCTGGGCGTGGTCGCGCTGGTGCTCAACCGCAAGGACGGCCGCTGGGTGGTCGACCTGGACAACAGCCACAGCGAGGTGCGGCCGATCTGCAAGGACAAGCACGACTGCGTCCCGGCCGATCCGGCGATCGCGCCGCTGGTGGCGGACGTGCAGGGGGCCGCGATCGCCTACGTCAATACGCCGATCGGCGAGAGCACGCTGCGCATGAGCAGCTACTTCGCCGACGAGGGCAACATGAGCGCGCTGGCGCCGGTCAACGCCGCGCAGATCGACTATGTGCGCCGCGAACTGCCGCTCACCCACCCCGAGCTGGCCGACGTGCCGGTGCTCGGGGCCGCCGCCGCGTTCCGCACCGGCTTCGGCGGCCCCGCCGACTACACCGACGTGGCCGCCGGCCCGCTGACCCTGCGCAGCGCCGCCGACCTGTACTTCTATCCCAACACGCTGGCCGCGGTGAAGATCGACGGCGCCGGCCTCAAGGCCTGGCTGGAACAGTCCGCCCGCCGCTTCAACCGCATCGACCCGGAGCAGACCGGCGAGCAGGCGCTGATCAACAGCCGCTACACCGGCTACAACTTCGACCAGATCCAGGGCGGCATCCACTACGTGATCGACGTGTCCAAACCGGCGGGCGAGCGCATCACCACGCTCTCCTTCCAGGGCAAGCCGGTGACGCCGACGCAGCCGTTCGTCGTGGTCACCAACAACTACCGCGCCAGCGGCGGCGGCCACTTCCCCGGCCTGGACGGCAGCAACATCGTGCTGGCCGCGCCCGACGGCACGCGCGAGATCCTGGCCCGCTGGATCGAGCGCAAGCAGCACCTGGGCGCGGCCGACCTCGAAGCCACCTCGTGGCGCTTTGCCCCGCTGAAGACGCGCGGCCCGGTGACGTTCACCGGCGCGGCCGACAAGCTCGACGTGGCCAAGGCCGCGGGGCTGGAGCACATCCGCCAGCTCAAGGACAACGGCGACGGCACCGCCGTCTACGCGATCGACCTGTCGCACTGAAACGACCAGGCCCGTTGCCTCGAGGCAACGGGCTTGCGCGCCGCGCCACGCTGCTCCAATGTGCGCGGATGATCGAACGCCCTTCCCCAGCCGCGTGCGCAAGTTCCTGCTGAATCACCGCAAGTTCCTCGGCCTCGCCCTGCTGCTGATGCTGGCGCAGGCGGCTGGCGCGCAACCGCCCACGGTGCAGTTGCAGGAGTTGACCTGGACCGAGCTGCGCGCGCGCATCGACGCCGGCAGCACCACCGTCATCATCCCGATCGGCGGCACCGAACAGAGCGGGCCCTACATCGCGCTGGGCAAGCACAACGCGCGCGCCGCGGCACTGGCCGAGCGCATCGCGCGCGCGCTGGGCAACGCGCTGGTGGCGCCGGTGGTGGCCTACGTGCCCGAGGGCAGCATCACGCCGCCGAGCGGACACATGCGTTTCCCCGGCACCATCAGCGTGCCCGATGCCGCGTTCGAGCAGATGCTGGCGTCAGCGGCCGAAAGCCTGGCCGCGCACGGCTTCCGCCACGTCGTGCTGCTCGGCGACCACGGCGGCTACCAGCACGACCTGCGTCGCGTGGTGGACCGGCTCAACCAGCACTGGGCCGGCTCGCCGAAGCGCGCATTCGCGCCGCCGGCGTACTATGCCGCCAGCTCCACCGGCTACGCCGCGCTGCTGCGCCGGCGCGGTTACCGCGACGACGAGATCGGCACCCACGCGGCGCTCGCCGACACCTCGCTTCAGCTGGCAGTCGCACCGTCGATGGTGCGCGCCGATACACTGCGCCACGCGAGCGCGCCGGGCGCGGCCGACGGCGTCTACGGCGGCGATCCGCGTCGCGCCACCGCCGCGCTGGGCCAGCTCGGCGTGGACCTGATCGTGGCGCAGACGGTCGAGGCGATCCGCAAGGACGTCGCCGGACAC
The DNA here is from genome assembly GCA_937906285.1 of uncultured Rhodanobacter sp. Classification (GTDB taxonomy): domain Bacteria; phylum Pseudomonadota; class Gammaproteobacteria; order Xanthomonadales; family Rhodanobacteraceae; genus Rhodanobacter. The sequence continues at coordinate 9,543 of CALCWL010000108.1, forward strand.
TGAGCTGCCCGCACCCCCCAACCGACA
>CALCWL010000109.1 GCA_937906285.1 uncultured Rhodanobacter sp.
CTGGTGGATTGCATCATCGGCCAGCCGAAACTCATCGACTGCCTGCTGGTGGCGCTGCTGGCCGATGGCCACCTGCTGGTAGAAGGCGCGCCCGGCCTGGCCAAGACCACCGCGGTCAAGGCGCTGGCGGCGCGGATCGAGGCGGACTTCCACCGCGTGCAGTTCACCCCCGACCTGCTGCCCGCCGACCTCACCGGTACCGATGTGTTCCGCCCGCAGTCGGGCAGTTTCGAGTTCGAGCGCGGCCCGCTGTTCCACAACATCATCCTGGCCGACGAGATCAACCGCGCGCCGGCCAAGGTGCAGTCGGCCCTGCTCGAGGCGATGGCCGAGCAGCAGATCACCGTGGGCCGCAGCACCTGGCAACTGCCCGAGTTGTTCATGGTGATGGCCACGCAGAACCCGATCGAGCAGGAGGGCACCTTCAGCCTGCCGGAGGCCCAGCTCGACCGCTTCCTGATGCACGTGACGATCGGCTATCCCGATGCCGCCGCGGAGCTGGCGATCCTCAAGCTGGCGCGCGAGCAGGCCAGAGGGCGCGCCCATCCGGCGGCGCCGCCGCGCGCGCTGCTGAGCCAGCGCGAGGTATTCGCCGCGCGCGATGCGGCGATGGCCGTGCACATGGCGAGCGCCCTGGAGGAATATCTGGCGCAGCTGGTGCTGGCCACGCGCGATGCCGGCCGCTACGGCGCCGAGTTGAAGCGCTGGATCGCCTGGGGCGGCAGCCCGCGTGCCACCATCGCGCTGGATCGCTGTTCGCGGGCGCAGGCATGGCTGGCCGGCCGTGCCTACGTGTTGCCGGAGGACGTGCATGCGATCGTGCATGAAGTGCTGCGCCATCGCGTGCTGCTCAGCTACGAAGCGCAGGCCGAAGGCGTCACCCCGGATCAGGTGGTGGCACGCCTGCTGGACCTCGTGCCGCTGCCGTGAATGTCCTGACGTCGCAGATCGCGGATGGCAACGGCATCAACGAGGTGTCGCTGGCCGAGCTGATCGCGTTGCGTGCGCGGGTCGGCTCGGCGCGCATGGCGCCGCTGAGCACGCGCGCCGCCCGCCATGGCCAGCAGTCCAGCCGCCTGTACGGTCGCGGCATGGATTACGCCGAGTCGCGCGTCTACCAGGCCGGCGACGATGTGCGCCGACTCGACTGGCGACTCACCGCACGCAGCGGCAAGCTGCACACGAAGCTGTTCCAGGAGGATCGAGAAGGCTGTCTGCTGATCCTGCTCGATACCCATGCCAGCATGCATTTCGGCACGCGGGTGCGTTTCAAGTCGGTGCAGGCGGCCCGCGCGGCGGCACTGGCCGCGTGGTTTGCCACCCGTGCCGGCGAGCGCGTGGCGATGCTTGGCTTCGGCGGCGTCGACCAGTGGTTGGCGCCGCAAGCCGGCGCGCATGGTGCACTCGCCGTATGCGGTGCGCTGGCGCGATGGCACGCGGCGGATCGCGCCGATCAACAACAGCCGCTCTCCGATGCGCTGGCACGCGCGGCACACGTGGCGCGGAGTGCGAGCCGCGTCCTGCTGCTCAGCGACGGCTTCAGTTGTGACGCCGCCGCGCGCCAGCGACTGATGGAACTGACGCGGCACGCGGGCGTGGCCGTGCTGGTCACGGCGGACGCGCTGGAACTGGAGCTGGCGCCGCCGGGACGCTACCCGCTGGAGCATGCAGGCGAGCGTCGCGAGGTGCGGTTGCAGTCGGCGCGTCAGCGTGCGGATTTTCACCAGACACTGGGCGCCGGTGCCCGACGACTGAGTGATCTGGCCGGTTCGCTGGGGCTGCGCCACGCGAGCATCGACACCGTGGCCGATCCGCTCGGTGCAGTGACGGACCTGATCGGTCGCAAGAGATCGCCGCGATGACCGCGGCGACGCCGCTGACGGCCAGTGCGCCGGGGCCGGTACTGCGTGACATCCATCTGCCGGCCGAACCCTCGTGGTGGCCGCCGGCGCCCGGCTGGTGGCTGCTTGCCGTGCTTGCGCTGCTGGCGCTCGCGGGCCTCGTCTGGGTCTGGCGACGTCGTCGCCGTGCCCGGCAACGGCAGCGACACATCCTCGGCGAGCTGGATCGGCTCGTGTTGCGGCGTCGCGAGGACGGCGATCGCGCGGCCCTGCTCGGCGGCCTGCATCAGCTCCTGCGGCGCGTCGCCCGCGAACAGGACGCCGCCGCGGCACATCTGCGCGGCGATGCCTGGCGGCAAGTCCTGGCGCGGGTGCCGGTGGACTCGCTCACCCTGGACAGCCTGCATCGCCTGGACCAGGCCATCTACCAGCCTGCGGGCGGTGGCGACGACAGCGAGCTCGTCGACGCCGCGCGCCGATGGCTGCGTTTGGCCGTAAAGCCGTCCGCATGGAAGGTGTCGGCGGCTTCGCCGGAGCGCGCCGATGCCTGAGTTCGCCTGGCCCTGGGTCGTGCTGCTGTTGCCGCTGCCGTGGCTGCTGCGGCGTGGGTGGCGTGCCGCCGCGCCGGGCGTGGCGCTGCACCTGCCGCAACCCGGGGTGGATCTCGGCACGGTGGCCGACCGTCGCGGTCGCGGCGTGGCGCGGTGGTTGCTCGCGCTGGCCTGGCTGTGCCTGCTCGCCGCCGCCGCGCGACCGCAGTGGCTGGGTCCGCCGCAGGCGCAGCAGCGCAGCGGGCGGGCGATGATGATGGCGGTGGATCTTTCCGGCAGCATGCGCACGCCGGACATGCAGCTGGCCGGCCAGCCGGTCAGCCGCTTCGGTGCGGTAGAAGCGATCGCCAGCGACTTCATCAGCCGCCGTCGCGGCGACGAGATGGGCCTGATCCTGTTCGGCAGCCAGGCCTATCTGGTGACGCCGCTGACCTACGACTTGTCGGCCGTGCGCGCGCAACTGCAGACATCGGCGGTGGGCCTGGCCGGCGACCAGACCGCGATCGGGGACGCCATCGCCGTGGCGGTGAAGCGCCTGGCAGGCCTGCCCGAAGCGGCCCGCGTGCTGGTGCTGCTCACCGATGGCGTGAACAACGCCGGCAGCATCGCCCCGCGTGAGGCCGCACGCGCCGCCAAGGCCGCGGGGGTGCGCATCTATGCCATCGGCATCGGCGCCACGGCCATGCAGGTGCCGGGCTTCTTCGGCCTGCAGATGGTCAATCCCTCGGCCGACCTCGATGCGGACATGCTCAAGGCAATCACCAGTGAAACTGGCGGCCGGTTCTTCCGCGCTACCGACAGCGGCGAGCTGGCCGACGCCTACCGCACCATCAACGCACTGGAACCGATGCCGCGGCAGGGACCGAGCCTGCGGCCGCGCCACGAATTGTTCCGCTGGCCGCTGCTGGCCGCGCTGGGGTTGCTGCTGCTGGCGATCGTGCCCAGTCGGCTGCGCACGCGGGAGCAGCCGGCATGAGCGAGGTATTGCAACAGTTCCATTTCCTGCGCCCTTGGTGGTTGCTGGCGCTCGCCGGCCTGCCGCTGCTGGCGCTGCCCCGCTGGCGACGCGACGGCAGCCAGCTGGCCTTGTCGCGACTGGTCGATCCGGCCGTTCTGCCGTGGCTCGTGCGCGGGCAGCCGCGTCACCGCCACCTGCCGCTGTGGCTGTTCGCGTTGGCATGGCTGTTGGCCACGCTGGCGCTGGCCGGGCCGAGCTGGAACCGGGTCGAGCAGCCGCTGTATGCCAACCGGCCGGCGCAGGTGCTGGCCCTCTCGCTGTCGCGGCACATGCTGGCGCGCGACGTGGCGCCGAGCCGGCTCGATCGCG
>CALCWL010000110.1 GCA_937906285.1 uncultured Rhodanobacter sp.
TCGATCCAGAAACCCAGGTACAGCCAGGGCATGCCGCGGCGGCGGGCCAGTTCGATCTGTTGCAGGATCGCGCAGGTGCCCAGGCTGCGCGCGGTTTCGGCGGGGTCGTAGAAGGTGTAGACGGCGGAGATCCCGTTCGGGCACACGTCGGTCACCGCCAGCGCCAGCAGGCGCGTGCCCAGGCGCAGTTCGAGGAACAGCGTGGGGCTCCACGGCGCGGTGAGAAAGCGGCGGAAATCGCTGGCGTCGGCATCATCCATGCCGCCGCCGGGATGACGCGTGCGCAGGTAGTGCTCGTACAGCGCGTGGCGCTCGCGGTTGTAGCCGGGCATGCATTCGACCACCGTGAGATCCGCGTTGCGCTTCAGGCAGCGCTTCTGCGCGCGATCCGGCCGGAAGTTTTCCACGTCGATGCGGCAGGGCGTGCAGGCGTGGCACTGCGGGCAATGCGGGTAGTAGAGGTGGCCGCCGGCGCGGCGGAAGCCGCGTTCCAGCGCCGGTCCGTAAAGTTGATCCAGTTGCGGCGCGGCCGGGTCCAGCACCAAGTTCTGCGCCGTGCGCTCGGCGTAGTAGCCGCAGGCATGCGGCAGGGTCTGGAACAGGCGTACGGGATCGGAGCGGCGCATGGCCCGATTCTATGCCGGCGCGCTGGCGCCGTTCCAGCGAACAGGTTGCGTCAGAACACGCGCAGGTAGCGCAGCATCTGCACGGCGAACACCGCCAGCACGGCCAGCAGCAGCACGCGGCGCACGCGCGTGGCGACGCGGGCGCGGCGTTCCAGCGGCGAAGCGTTGCGCGCGGCGGCCAGTTCCTCGCCGTGGCGGATCACCGGTTCGATGCCCAGGTCCATCAGCAGCTTGCGCGCCTGGCTGTAGTCGTCGGCGCGGATGATCCACACCTGCGGCCATTGGCTGCGATCCTGCCGGCGCGGCGAGTAGCTGTGCCGTTGCCAGCCGCGCCGGTGGTAGTTGGAGCGATTGGACACCGTCGCCTGGATGCCGTGCTCGGCCATCAGGGCGACCACCGAATCGATGTTTTCCGGGCGAGGGGAGGTATAGATCTGGCGCATGCGCGCAGTTTACGCGAACGACCTTGAACCGGACGTTCAGTCGCCTCCGGTCACGCCGTTGCGCACGCGAATCAGCCCTTCCTGCGCGCTGGAGGCGACCAGGCGGCCATCGCGGCCGAATATCTGCCCGCGCGCCAGGCCACGCCCGCCCTGCGCGGTGGGGCTGTCGAACGAATAAAGCAGCCATTCGTCGACGCGGAACGGGCGGTGGAACCACAGCGCATGATCCAGGCTGGCCATCTGCACGTTCTGCGTCATGTACGAGATACCGTGCGGCAAGGTGGCGGTGCCGATCAGGTGGAAATCCGAGGCGTACGCCAGCAGCGCGCGATGCAGGATCGGCGAATCGTCGATCGGCGCGGTGAGCCGGAACCAGATGTGCTGGATCGGCGGGCGCTTGACCGGGTGCAGCTCGTCGCGCGGCCACACCTGGCGGAATTCGAAGGGCCCGTCGATGCCGAGCCAGCGCTGCAGTTTCACCGGCAGCCGCGCCAGTTCGTCGGCCGGCAGCGGATGCATCGGCTCGATGTCTTCCGGCGCAGGCACTTCGGGCATCGAGGTCTGGTGCTCCACGCCGTGCTCGGCGAGCTGGAACGAGATCGAGCCGTTGAGGATCGGCTGGCCGTGCTGGATCGCCACCACCCGCCGCGAGGAAAACGAGCCGCCGTCGCGGGTGCGTTCCACGTTGTAGACGATCGGCGCGCGGATGTCGCCGGCGCGCAGGAAATAGGCATGCAGCGAATGCGCTTCGCGCGAGGGCTCCACCGTCTGCTGCGCCGCCGACAAGGCCTGTCCCAGCACCTGGCCGCCGAACACGAAACGCGTGCCGATGTCGCGGCTCTGGCCGCGGAACAGGTTGTCTTCCAGCCGTTCGAGGTGCAGCAGTTCGACGAGTTCGGCGACGTGGTCTTCGCTCATGGGGGATCCTTGCAGGGGGCGCCAGTATAGCGGCGG
>CALCWL010000111.1 GCA_937906285.1 uncultured Rhodanobacter sp.
CTCGGCCAGCAGCGACACGTAGTAGCCGGTGCCCAGGTACTTGTAGCTGCGGCACAGGTTGATCACGTGGGTGCGCTCGTCGTCGGCGCCCACCGGCGTGCGCAGGTAATCCATCGCGCTCATCACGTCGACGGAGGGGTAGTACGAACTCCAGTCGGAGGCTTTCTCGACAACGACGACCAGGCGGGCCATGACATCTCTCGATCCAAATGGCATGCGCGGCCGGTCGCGCCCGGGGCGGGCGGCGGCGCAAAGTGCGCAGTCTGGCACAGCGCCGCGGCGACACAAGAGATGGCACTGAAGGAGACGTAAACGCCCGTCCGCGCCAGCCTGCGCAGTGCCTGCTAGAGTCCGCGGGATTGCCCCGCTCGATGCCACGGATACCACCCTCGATGCCGTCTTTTCCCGTCACCGCCCCGGCGCGCGTGCGCCGCGCGGATCTTTCCGATCTCGACGATTTGGTGACGCTGGAACAAAGCGCGTTCGACGGCGACCGCCTGAGCCGGACGCAATACCGCCGCCACCTGGACAGCGATTCGGCGCAGGTGCTGGTGGCGAGCGGCGGCCGCCATGATTTCTTCGGCAGCGCGGTGCTGTTTTTCCGCAGGCGCAGCCGGGTGGCACGCGTGTATTCGCTGGCGACGCGACCCGAATCGCGCGGCCTGGGCATCGGCGCGGCGCTGCTGCAGGCGGCCGCGGCGGCCGCGCGGCGCCGTGGCTGCAACCGGTTGCGGCTGGAGGTGCGCCGCGACAACGCCGCGGCGATCCGCCTGTACGAGCGCGCGGGGTTCCGCCGCATCGGTGCGTATCGCCACTACTACGAGGACGGCGCCGACGCCTGGCGTTACGAGCAGGCGCTGGACTGATCGCCCACGCTGCTGGTACGTCAACCGCCGAGTGGGTGGCGGATGCGCTGCTCGGTGGCGTCATCGGCCCGCGCCACCAGCGCGCCGGTACGCATCAGGTTCACCGTGTAGTGGCCGCCGTCGACCAGCGGCAGGAAGGCGCCGCTGCCGTAGACCGTGTCGAGTTCCGGCAGCCAGGCGGGATGCGTCTTGCCCAGCTTGACCAGGTCGAACGCGCCGGCCGGTTCGAAACTGATCACCGTGCGCGGCGCGGTCATTTCCTGCGCGGGATCGTCGTAGCGGCCGGAGAGCCGATCGAGCCGGTACAGCGGTGGCACGCCGGCCAGCAGCGCGGGCAGCTTCCACTTCAGCACGACCGCCTCGACGCGCCAGGCATCGCCGGTCAGTTCGACCTCGCGCGCGCTGCCGTCGGGCCAGGTCAGGTTGAGCGCCCAGTGCTGCGGCGAAAGGATGCGCGCGTCGATCTCGACTACCGACGCCTCCTCGCCCAGCAAGTGGTAACCGCGCAACGCCGCGCCGGTGCCGGCCAGCAGCAGGGTGAGCGCGAACGCCGCCACGCACAGCAGCGCGCGCCAGCCGGCGGCGGCGCGACGACGGGCTTGCAGGTGCCGGCGCAGCATCACCAGTTGCGCCAGGGTGACCAGCGCGAACACCGCGGCCAGCACCAGCAGCACGGTCATCGGCATGCGCAGCAAGGCGCTCCAGTCCATCGCATCCATCCTCGTCGTCGCGCGGCACGTGCCGCCGCGCCATGATAGCCGGCGCCCCATGGACGCCTCGCTATACTGGCCTTTCCCGAAGGAACCCCGCCATGCGCCGATCCCTGTTGTTGCTGCCGCTCGCCCTCGTCGTCGCCCTGCTTGCCGGCTGCGGCAACAAGGGGCCGCTGGTGCTGCCGCCGGCACGAACCGCGCCGACGCCGCCGACACCGGCCGTCAGCGCTCCGGCGCCGGCGACGCCGGCCAGCGTGGCCCCGAGCGCTTCCAGCGAGGCTTGAGATGGCGTCGGCGCCCCTGCGCTTTTCGAAGATGCACGGCAGCGGCAACGACTTCGTCGTGCTGGACTGCCGGCGGCAGGCGTTCGCACTCGACGCGGCGCAGATCCGCGCGCTGGGTGATCGCCACACCGGCGTGGGCTTCGACCAGCTGCTCAGCGTGGAGCCGGCGCGCGATCCGTCGTGCGCGTTTTACTACGGCATCTGGAACACCGACGGCTCGCCGTCGGGCCAATGCGGCAACGGCGTGCGCTGCGTGGCGGCGTGGTTGCATCGCGCCGGTGCGCTGGCGCTGGACCAGGCGGTGCGCATCGAGAGCCCGTCCGGGCCGGTGACGGTGCGCGTGCTCGCAGCCGACCAGGTTACCGTGGACATGGGCGAGCCGATCTTCGAGCCGGCGCGGATTCCGTTCGCGGCCGACGCCGTGGCCGCGCACTATCCGATCGAGGTGGGCGGCGCCGCGCTGGACATCGGCGCCGTCTCGATGGGCAATCCGCACGCGGTGGTGGCCGTCGACGACCTGGCCGATCCCGCGCTGGAGCGACTCGGCCCGCTGCTGACCACGCACGCGCGCTTCGCCGAAGGCGCCAACGCCGGCTTCGTGCAGCGGCTGGATCGCGGCCACCTGCGCCTGCGCGTGCACGAGCGCGGCGCCGGCTGGACCCGCGCCTGCGGCACCGGCGCTTGCGCGGCCATGGCCGTGCTGCACCGGCGCGGCGAGGTCGACGACCGCGTCACGGTGGCGCTGCCCGGCGGCAACCTGCGCATCGACTGGGCCGGCGCCGGCCATGCGCTGTGGATGACCGGCCCAGCGGCCTTCGTTTTCGAGGGCGAATGGCTGTCACCCGACGCGGGGCAGTCGCGGCCCGGTTGAAGCCCGCGCGCGTCCATCGCACACTGCGGCGGACAAGCCCGTTCGCCAACGCCCCAGGATTTCCGCGCATGACCGCCACCCTGCTCGACGACGCCACCCAGGCCCGCGTGGTCGCCGCCTATTTGAAGCGACACCCCGAATTTCTCAGCGAATATCCCGAGCTCGCGGCCAAGCTGACCATGCCGTCGCGCGAGAGCGGTGGTGCGGTGGCTTCGCTGGCCGTCTACCAGATGCAGAGCCTGCGCGACAAGAACGCCGAGCTGGAGCGACGGCTGGCCGAGCTGGTCGAGATTGCCGCCGAGAACGAGAAGCTGATGGAGCGGGTACACGGCCTGACCGTGGCGCTGCTGCGCGCCAGCACGATGGAGGTGACCGCACGCACGGTCATCGCGCGGCTCAGCGCGGATTTCCACACCGAGCGCGTGAGCCTGCTGCTGTTCGGGGCCGAACCGAGGCTGCCGCGCGCCGACTGGCTGCAGCAGATTGCCGGCGGCGCGGCGGCACTGCCCGAGTTCGCCGATTTCCTGCACAAGGGCGAGCCCAGCTCCGGCCGCCTGTCGGCCGACAAGCTGACCCGGCTGTTCGGCGAGCACGCGACCGGGCTGCAGTCGGTGGCGTTGATGCCGCTGGGCGACGCCGGCATCCTCGCCATCGGCAGCGCCGACCCGAACCGCTTCCAGCCCGGCATGGGCACGCTGTTCCTGAAGATGATCTCGGCCACCATCACCGCCGCGCTGGCGCGCTCGCGGGATGTCTCCTGAGCCGACGATGACCCCGGCCGGCCAAGTCGACGCCTGGCTCTCCCGCCTCGCCGGCGAACGCCATGCCTCGCCGCACACCGTCGCCGGCTACCGCCGCGACCTGGCCAAGCTGCTGCGCTTCATGGCCGCCGGCCAGGTGGAGACATTCGAAGCTCTCGACGGCGCGCGCATGCGTGCGTTCATCGCCGGCGAACATCGCGCCGGGCTGGCGCCGAAGAGCCTGCAACGCCTGCTCTCGTCCTGCCGCAGCCTGTTCCGTCAGCTCGGCCGCGAAGGCGCGCTGAGCCACGACCCGCTGCTGGGCGTGCGCGGCCCCAAGGTGCGTCGCAAGCTGCCGCAAGTGCTGGACGTGGACGAAGCCGCCGCGCTGGTGGAGACCGACAGCGGCGGCCAGCTCGCCGTGCGCGACCGTGCCATGCTGGAATTGTTCTACTCCAGCGGCCTGCGCCTGTCCGAACTGGTCGGCCTGCGCTGGCTCGACCTCAAGCTCGACGACGGCGAGGTGCGCGTGCTGGGCAAGGGCGGCAAGACGCGCATCGTACCGGTGGGCCGCCACGCCGTCGCCGCGTTGCGTGCGCTCGGCGCCGAGCAGGGCATGCCGCCCGATGGCCCGGTATTCCGCGGCCGCGGCGGCGCGCCGATCCACCCGCGCACCATCCAGCTGCGCATGAACAAGCTGGCCTTGCAACAAGGCATCCCCAAACACATCCACCCGCATCTGCTCAGGCACACCTTCGCCAGCCACATGCTGGAATCCTCCGGCGACCTGCGCGCCGTGCAGGAGCTGCTCGGCCACGCCGACATCGCCACCACGCAGATCTACACCCACCTCGATTTCCAGCATCTGGCCAAGGTGTACGACGCGGCACATCCGCGGGCGAAGCGCAAACCGTGACGCGCGGACAACTCCCTCCCCTGCAAAGCAGGGGAGGGCTGGGAGGGGTGCTCTTGATCTGAAAGTCAAAAGCCTTACCCCCTCCCAACCTCCCCCTGCTGCGCAGGGGGAGGAGCTCGACCACCGACATTGAAGCATCCCAGCCGCAACCCCATCTCATCCGCTCAGACATCTTCTTGCGGAGCTTCCATGGAATCCTTCCACGCCACCACCATCGTCTGCGTGCGCCGCGACGGCCGCGTCGTAATCGGCAGCGATGGCCAGGTCACGCTGGGCAACACGGTGATGAAGGGCAACGCGCGCAAGGTGCGCCGGCTCGGCAAGACCGGCGAGGTGGTGGCCGGTTTTGCCGGCGCTACCGCCGATGCGTTCACGCTGTTCGAGCTGTTCGAACAGAAGCTGGAAAAGCACAACAACAACCTCACCCGCGCCGCGGTGGAGATGGCCAAGGAATGGCGCACCGACCG
>CALCWL010000112.1 GCA_937906285.1 uncultured Rhodanobacter sp.
GCGGACAGGTCGGCCGTCATCCGGCGCAGCGGAAAGACCAGCGCGCCGATGGCTTCGACCTCGTGCGTCAGTTCGATGCGCAGGTCGAAGCGGTCGGGTGGCCGATACGCTGCCAGGCCGGCCGGGGCCGCGCCGGTCAGGCGATCCAGCGCGAGCAGCAACTCCACGCCGAAGCGCCGGTGCAGGCCGTCGCGCGGCAGCGCCAGCAACTGGCCCAGGCTGCGAATGCCCATGCCCGGCAAGGCGTCGGCCGCCGCCGCGGGCAGGTAGCTCTGCGACAGCGGGATGCGTTGCAGCGCGTGGCGCAGCTGTTCGTCGGTGAGCACCGCTTGGCCGTCGGCGACGCCGGCCAGCACATGCGCCGCATGCGGCGTCGGCGCGGCGCTGATCCGGTGACGGAAACCCAGCGCATCGAGATCGGCGCGCAGCAGGCTTTCCAGTCGCGGCCACGAACCGAACAGGTTCAGGCTGCGGCTGACCTCCAGCACGATCGCCTGGGGCAGCAGGCTCACCTCGGCGCTGTAGCGATAGGCCACCGCGGCCAGGAACCGATGCCACTGATCGACCCGCTCAGGCTGGTACGGCAAGGCCTCGAATTGCGCCAGCAGCGCCTGCGCCGCGCTCAGCCGCTGACCCACGCGCAGGCCGGCTTCGCGTGCGGCCGCGTTCGCCGCCACGATGCTGCGCGCATGACCGGTGCCGGCCACCAGCACCAGCGGGCCCGCGTCCGCACGACGACGGAGGACACCGTCCAGTGCCAGCTGCGGCAACGCGATGCAGGCCCACAACATGCGCGCCCACCATCAATGCACGGCGCGCGGCAGCGCCACTGGCTGGGCGGGCAGCGCACCGCCACGGCATTTGCGCACCCACACCCGCGCCTGCGGCCGCGCCTCCAGCTCCAGCCGCAGCGCCGCCGGCGAGGCGTTGGAGAGATGCTGCCGATCGCGAAACGCGAACGCCAGCGCGCGACCGCCGTCGGCCGCCACCTGCAGCCGCCGCAAGGCGCGATCGTCGGCCTGCCGCGGCCACGCCAGCACCGCGGCGCAACTGCCCGAGCGCAGACATTGCTCCGTCGCCCACAACACGTCGGCCTCGGCCGCGGTGACGATCTCGATCCGGCGCATGTCCACGCCGTGCTGGCGCCAACCGGCCACGCAGGGCAGATACGGCGGCGCCACCAGCACCACCGGCCGCGCACCCTGGCTGAGGCGCGCCAGCGTGGGCAGCACCAGTTGCAGCTCGCCCACACCATCCAGCGGCAGCAGGATTTCCGACAGCGCCGCCGCCGGCCAGCCGCCGCTGGGCAGCACCGCATCCAGCGCGGCCCAGCCGGTCGGCTGCTCGCCGGCCGGCGGCGGCTCGGCCCGGCCGCGCCAGACCCGGCGCGCATCGAGCAGGTTCGACAGTGGCACCACGGCCGCCATCAGCCGCCCCTCAGCAGGCCGGCGAACAGGCCTTCGATGGCGAAATCCTCGGTGGGGTCGGGATCGATCGGCTGGTAGCCGGGACTGTTCGGCAGCAAGCGGATCACCTCGCCCTGCCAGTACAGTCGCTTGATCGTGAAGCGATCGCCGCCGACGCGCGCCGCCACCACCTGGCCATGCCGCGCCACCGGCGTGGCGTGCACGCCGACCAGGTCCTGGTCGAGGATGCCCTCGTCGCGCATCGAGTCGCCGACCACCCGCACCAGGTAATCCGGCCTGAGCCGGAACAGCCAGCGCGACACGCGCAGGCTGCGTTCGATGCGCGATTCGGAAAACAGCGGCTCGCCGGCGGCGATGCGGCCGACCAGCGGCAGCTCAAGGGTGTCCGCATCCAGCGCGTCGGGCGCCTCCACCAGGCGGATGCCGCGCGCGCGATGCGGCTCGATCGCCAGCCGCCCCTTGGCCTCCAGCGAACGCACGTGCTTGAGCACCGCGCTGACGTGGGGCAGGCCCATCGCC
>CALCWL010000113.1 GCA_937906285.1 uncultured Rhodanobacter sp.
CGATGGTAGTGTGGCTTTGCCATGCAAGAGTAGGTCACCGCCAGGGGCTTTATCCCGAAACACCCTCACCGGCATCGGTGGGGGTGTTTCTTTTTGGGACGACGGCAACCTCAGGTCAGAAGGCTGCGAGTCGCTGGCAACCGCTCGTGTATTCCTTAGTGCCGAAATTCCCTTTCGCCGGGAAAGTCTTGGCCTTGCTGCCTTTGGCGATCTGCGGTTTGGTTACCGGCCTTTTTCGGGCAAGCGGCATGAGGCCCATCGCTTGCGCCGGGCCTCGGGTTCCATGACGCGGGCCGACCGGTGACAAGAGTGGCGTGTTAGCGTGTCGTCGGTTGCCGGCTCGGTACAGGCGAGGGCGATGATGGCGGGGCATGACACGGACATCCTGGTCGTCGGTGGTGGCGTCAATGGGGCGGGAATAGCGCGTGATGCGGCCGGCCGCGGGCTTTCGGTGACGCTTTGCGAGCAGGATGACCTGGCCGGGCACACCTCCAGCGCGAGCACCAAGTTGATTCACGGTGGTTTGCGTTATCTGGAGCAATACGAGTTCCGACTGGTGGCCAAGGCGTTGGCCGAGCGCGAGGTGATCATGCGTCTGGCGCCGCACATTGCCTGGCCGCTGCTGTTTGTCCTGCCGCACGAGTCGCACCTGCGCCCGGCCTGGATGATCCGGCTCGGCCTGTTGTTGTACGACAGCCTGGGTGCCGGGCATCGGACACTGGCCGATTCGCGCGCGGTGGACCTGCGCAGTCATGTCAGCGGTGTGCCGCTGAAAGACACGTACACGCGCGGTTTCGTGTATTCCGATGGCTGGGTGCAGGACGCGCGTCTGGCCGTGCTCAACGTGATGGATGCGCACCGGCTTGGCGCCGATGTCCGGGTGCGCACGCGCTGCGTCTCCGCCCACGTCGAGGACGGCGCCTGGGTGGCTCAACTGCTTGGCGCTGACGGGCGGGTGCGCCGCTGCCGCGCCAGGGCGCTGGTCAATGCGTGCGGCCCGTGGGCCGGGCGCTTTCTGGGTGATGCGCTGGGGCGCGAGAGGCATCCGCGCGTGCGGCTGGTGAAGGGCAGTCACATCGTGCTGCCACGGCTGTTCGAACACGACCACGCCTACATCTTCCAGCAGCCCGATCGGCGCATCGTGTTCGCGATCCCGTACGAGGGAGACTACACGCTGGTGGGCACCACCGATCTCGACTATGCCGCGGACCCGGCGAACGTCGCGATCGACGCGGACGAGGTTCGCTACCTGTGCGATGCCGTCAATCGCTACTTCCGCGCACCGGTGCAGCCGGCGGATGTCGTGTGGAGCTACAGTGGCGTGCGGCCGCTGCTGGACGAGGATGGCAGCGCCAGCGCGGTCAGCCGGGACTATCGCATCACGCTGGACCAGGAGCAGGGCGCACCGTTGCTGAATGTCTTCGGCGGCAAGATCACCACCTACCGGCGGCTTGCCGAGGAAGCGGTGGATCAGTTGGGTGAGGCGTTGCAAGCCGACCGAGCGGCGTGGACTGCCGACGGCGATCCGCTGCCGGGCGGCGACTTCGCCGATGCCGAACGTCTGCTCGCGGCCTGGTCGCAACGTTGGCCCTGGCTGCCTCCCGCGCTGGCCCATCGGTGGTTGCGGCACTACGGCACTTGCACCGAAACCCTGCTCGGCGAAGCGCGCGCCGTTGGCGATCTGGGTGAACACTTCGGCGCCGACCTCTACCAGCTCGAACTGGATTACCTCGTCCGTGCGGAGTGGGCTCGCAGTGGCGACGACGTGCTGTGGCGACGCACCAAACTGGGTTTGCGCCTGAGTTCCGGGCAGCGCAGCCAGGTAGAGGCTTACGTGGCCCGGATGGTTCCGTTGCTGGCAGACGCCACGGCGCAGGCAACGGAGGCGCGATCGGCATGAAAGCGAAAGCTCCTTTCGTCGTCGCCATCGACCAGGGCACCACCAGTTCGCGCGCGATGATTTTCGACGCACGGGGCTGCCTGGTGTCCTCGGCGCAGCGTGAGTTCGAGCAGATCTTTCCGCGCTCGGGTTGGGTCGAGCATCGCCCGCGCGACATCCTCACCAGCGTCCAGGTCACCCTGACCGAGGCGATGCACAAGGCCGGGATCGAGGCGTCGGCGGTGGCCGGCATCGGCATCACCAATCAGCGGGAGACCACCGTGGTGTGGGATCGCGTCAGCGGCGAGCCGGTGTACAACGCGCTGGTGTGGCAGTCGAGGCATTCGGCGGAACTGTGCGAGGTCATGCGCAGCGAGGCCGTCGACGCGCTGTTGCGCGAGCGTACCGGTTTGCTGCTGGATGCCTATTTTTCAGCGACCAAGCTGAAGTGGTTGTTCGAGCACGTCGACGGGGTGCAGGAGCGGGCGCAGCGGGGCGAATTGCTGTTCGGCACGATCGACAGCTGGCTGGTGTGGAACCTCACCGGCGGTCGCGTCCACGTCACCGACGTGACCAACGCCTCGCGCACGCTGCTGTACGACATCCATCGGCGATGCTGGGACGACGACCTGCTGGCCCTGTTCGGCGTGCCCGCCTCGCTGCTGCCGCAGGTGCGCGGCTGCAGCGAGATCTATGGACGCATCGAACCGAAGTATTTCTTTGGCCATGACGTGCCGATCTGCGGCATCGCCGGCGATCAGCAGGCCGCCCTGTTCGGCCAGGCCTGCTTCGAGCCAGGCATGGCCAAGAACACCTATGGCACCGGTTGCTTCATGCTGATGAACACCGGGGCCAAGGCAGTGCCGTCGCGGCACGGCCTGCTGACCACGCTGGCGTGGCAGTTGGGCGACGAAGTGGAGTACGCGCTCGAAGGAAGCATCTTCGTGGCCGGTTCAGTGGTGCAATGGCTGCGCGACGGCCTGCGCCTGCTGGATCGTGCCGAACAATCGCAAGCCTGCGCCGAGAGCGTGGATTCCACCGAAGGCGTGTACCTGGTGCCGGCCTTCGCCGGGCTGGGTGCGCCGTACTGGCGCAGCGACGTGCGCGGCGCCATTTTCGGCCTGTCGCGCGGCACCAGCCGGGAGCACCTTATTCGTGCCGCGCTGGAGTCGATGGCCTACCAAACGCGTGACGTGCTGGCCGCGATGGAGGCCGACGCCGGCATCGCACTTAAGGAGCTGCGTGCCGATGGCGGCGCCATCGGCAACGACTTCCTGGCCCAGTTCCAGAGCGACATGCTTGGCGTGCCGCTGCTGCGGCCACGCATCACCGAAACCACCGCGCTGGGCGCGGCTTACCTGGCGGGCCTCGCCGTCGGCGTCTGGGAAAGTCGCGGGCAGATCGCACAGTTGTGGCAGCAAGATCGCCGTTTCGATCCCGCGATGGAGCCGTCCCGCCGTGAGCGCCTGTACCGCGGCTGGCAGGCGGTGGTGCAGGCGACGATGGGCTTTCCCGCGAGCTGACCGCGCTCAGTCCAGCGTGTAGCCGAACTGGTCGGCGAATTCCGCCGAGAACTCGGGGTAACTGAAACGCTGGTTCTGGGTGCCGGGGTGCTCGACCTTCAGTGCGCCCATCAGCGAGGCGATCCGGCCGGTGGTGGGCCAGTCCTTGCCATGCATGATGCCGAACATCAGGCCGGCCCGGTAGGCGTCGCCGCACCCGGTCGGGTCGACGATGACGCGCTCGCGCGCCGGCGGGATGTGGTGGCTTTCGTCGCCCACATGAATGGTCGAGCCACGTGGCCCCTGGGTCACGATGTAGGCGGTGACGTGGCTGGCGATTTCCGCCGCGCTCCAGCCGGTGCGCGTCTGCAGCAACTGGGATTCGTAGTCGTTGACGATCACGTAAGTCGATTTGGCGATCATCGAGCGGAACTCGTCTCCGTTGAACAACGGCATCGCCTGGCCGGGATCGAAGATGAACGGCACGCCGCGCGCGGCGAATTCGTCGACGTGCTGCAGCATCGCCTCGCGGCCATCGGGCGCCACGATCGCGAAGTCGATCTGCGGGATGTCGCGGACGTGGTTTTCCTGCGCGCTGGACATCGCGCCGGGGTGGAAGGCGGTGATCTGGTTGTTGTCCAGG
>CALCWL010000114.1 GCA_937906285.1 uncultured Rhodanobacter sp.
CTGGGCGCATGGCTGGGCGAGTGGGTGCTCGATCGGGCCTGCGCGCAGATGCGGCAATGGCAGGACGGCGGTCGAGCGCCGATCCCGGTCTCGATCAACATGTCGCCAGTGCAATTCGAACGGACGTCCGTCGTGGAGCGGGTGCAGGCCGCCCTGGGGCGCTACCGGCTCGACGTCGACCGGCTGGAGATCGAGATACTGGAGGCGACCGCCGTCAACGACTCGCACAAGGTGCGGGAATCCCTCGTGGCGTTGCGCGCCGCGGGCATCGGCGTCGCGCTCGACGATTTCGGCACCGGTTACTCCTCGCTGGTCTACCTGACCCGCATCCCGGCCAACGTGCTCAAACTCGACCAGGCCTTCATCCGCGGGCTTTCCGGCGATCCGCGCCAGCAGGAAATCGTCAGGCACATCATCGCGCTGGCCAAGACGCTGGCTTACAGCGTGGTGGCGGAAGGCGTCGAGGAAGAAACTCAGCTCGCGCTGCTCGTCGCCATGGGCTGCGACTACATCCAGGGCTACCTGATCGGTCGCCCGCTGCCACCGGACGAATTCGCCGAGCGATGGCTGCGCTGACGGCGGCCCCTGCGGGAGCGCCGGCGCGCCGCAGGTCAGGTCGCCGCGCGCGGCTGTCGCAGCAGGTTCGCCACCGCCTCGCGCGCTTCGTCCACGCCGGTGCCGGCGGAGGAGGAAAACACCTGCGCGCTGGCGTGCAGCCCCTCGGCGGCAAATTGCTTGCGCAGGGCGGCCAGCGCCTGCGTGCCGGCACCGCGCGAGAGCTTGTCGGCCTTGGTCAGCAGCACGTGGCAGGGCAGGCCGGTGTCGGCGCAGAACTGCAGCATCAGGCGGTCGAACTCCTTCAGCGGATGGCGGATGTCGACGATCAGCACCAGGCCGCGCAGGCTGCGGCGACGGTGCAGGTAGGCGTCGATCTCCTGCTTCCAGTGTTCGCGCATGTCCAGCGGCACCTTGGCGTAGCCGTAGCCGGGCAGGTCGACCAGGCGCCGGTCGGCGCCGGCTTCCACCGGCGCCGCGGCGGCCTCGCGCGGCGACGGCAGGCTGAAGGCGACCATCTGCTGGGTGCGCCCGGGCGTCTTGGACGTGCGCGCCAGACCCTTGTGATTGGTCAGCGCATTGAGCGCGCTGGACTTGCCCGCGTTGGAGCGGCCGGCGAACGCCACCTCGGCGCCCTCGTCGGCGGGCAGCTGGCTGAGGCGGTGCGCGGCGAGCATGAACTGCGCGCCCTGGAGGGGATTGGGCATGGGAGCGGTTTGACCAAGGTAGGATGGCACGGGATAATTCTGCGGTTTCTGCCCATCGCTTCGCTTCGGTGCGCCGTCGGCAGTTTTCGCAAGTCTCTCGGGAGTCAAGTGTATGAGTTTTCACTCCGCTGGTTTTCGGCCCGCCGCGTTCGGGTCCGCCCTGGCTCTTGCGCTGGCGCTGTCCACGACGGCCGTGATGGCCCAGGAAGCGCCGGCTCCGGCCGCCTCCGCGAGCGCCGCGGCACCGGCTCCGGCGAGTGTGGCCGACGTGGCGGTCAAGCCCGGCGATGCCGCCGCCGGCCAGGCCAAGGCGGCCGTCTGCGGCGCCTGCCACGGCATGGACGGCAATTCCGCCGACGCGCAATACCCGAAACTGGCCGGGCAGAGCGAGCAGTACATCGTGCGCCAGCTGACCGACTTCAAATCCGGCCAGCGCCAGAACCCGATCATGCTGGGCATGGCCACCCCGCTGTCGGAGCAGGACATGCACGACCTCGGCGCCTATTTCGCCAGCCAGAGCTCGCGCCCCGGCGTGGCCGACCAGGCGCTGGTCGAGCCCGGCGAGACCCTGTTCCGCCAGGGTGACAGCACGCGCGGCATCCCTGCCTGCATGGCCTGCCACAGCATCGACGGCCGCGGCAATCCCGGCGCGATGTATCCGCAGCTGGCCGGTCAGCATGCGCAGTACGTGGAGGCCACGCTGAAGGCCTGGCACGACGGCGCCAGCTGGGGCACCGACACCCGCTCGCAGATCATGCCCGCGATCGCCGCCAAGCTGGACGCCAAGGATATCGCCGCGCTGGCCAGCTACATCGAAGGCCTGCATCCCGCCGAAAGCAAGCCTGCGACGGCCGCCACGCCCTGATCGCGCGCGGCGCGTCTCCCGTTTCACCGATTCGAGGTGGTCATGTTCAAGCGTCTTCCGATCCTGTGCGCCGCCCTGCTCGCACTGGCCGCCTGCAGCCATGACAAGGGCGAACCGGCCGTCGCGCCGACCCCCGCCAGCACCGTGGCCGCGACTCCGGTGGCGCCGGCGACCACGGCCAGCACGCCGGCCCCTGCCAGCACGGCTGCGCCCACCACGGCCACGCCTGCCGGCGGCGACGACAGCAGCGCGCCCGCGCCCGCCGAAAGCGCCGCAACCGCTGCCGCCCCGGCCGTGCCCTTCGTCGACACCGGCAAGTGGGTCGAGGGCAAGCACTACTTCCTGATCGACCCGGCGCAGCCCACCAGCCACCCCGGCAAGGTCGAGGTGACCGAGGTGTTCTCCTTCGGTTGCCCGGCCTGCAACGCGTTCCACACCACGGCCGACCAGATCCGCAAGAGCCTGCCCGCCGGCGCGGTGATGAACTACCTGCCTGCCGCGTTCCGCCCGGATGAGAACTGGGTGGTCTACCAGCGCGCGTTCTACGCCGCACAGGCGCTGGGCCTGGCCGAGAAGAGCTACGACGCGATGTTCGACGCCACCTGGAAAACCGGCGAGACGGCCACCTACAACCTCAAGGGCAGCGGCTTGAAGCCGAAGGAAGCCTGGCCCACGATCGAGGACATCGCGCAGTTCTACGCGCAGAACTTCGGGGTGGACCCGAAGGAATTCGTCGCCGTCGCCAACTCGTTCTCGGTCAACACCAGGATGAAGCGCGCCGACGACCTGATCAAGGCGTACGGCATCGACGGCACGCCCTCGATGGTCGTCAACGGCAAGTACCGCTACGGACCGAGCACGGCCGGCGGCTATGCGCAGACGATCGAGCTGACCCAGTGGCTGGTCGCCAAGGAACAGGCCGGCAAGTAGGCCGCCGGCGCCACCCGCGTGGAGAACGACCTGATGTTCAAGCGATCCGCCCGCCTGCCCTTCCTGGCCGTGCTCGCCAGCCTGCTGCTGGCCAGCGCCTGCACCGCGCAACCCAGCGACCCGGCGCCGTACACGGAAGGCACCGACTACGTCACCCTGCCCGCCCCGCACCAGCGCTACGGCAGCGAGGGCAAGGTCGAGCTGGTCGAGGTGTTCTCCTACGGCTGCATCCACTGCGCGGAGTTCGCGCCGGACGCCGAGAAGCTGCGCAAGGAGCTGCCCGCCGGGGTCGAATTCAAGCTGCTGCCGGCACCGTTCAACCAGCAGTGGGTGCCGTTCGCGCGCGCCTATTACGCGGCGAAGCAGCTGGGCGTGGTCGGACGCACCCATCTGCAGCTGTTCGTGGCCAAGTTCGGCGAGCATTACCCGATCAACTCGATGGGCGAGCTGGCCGATTTCTACGCCCGCGAAGGGGTCAACCGCGAGCAGTTCATGCGCATCGCGATGGCGCCGGAAACCACCGAGAAGATGAAGCGCGACCTCGACCTGCTGCGCACCTGGCAGGTCGACGGCACGCCGACTCTGGTGGTCGACGGCAAGTACCGCGTTGCCACGGTGCGCTCGCACGAGCACATGATGGCGGTGGCGCTGTGGTTGGCCAAACGCGAACTGGCCGGCAAGTAACCCGCGCCAGGCGGCCTGGCCAGGCGGCGGATCGAGCCGCCATCGTCGCGTTCACGCGACAGCGCGCATGCTGCAGGTCGGGCGGGTGGCCGGGCCGGCTGCCGAAGGCATCCGCTCCCCTCTTCTGCCGCGTATTGCCATGAATCGTGCCGCCCCCCCCTCCACCGCACCTGCCGAGCGCCGCCTGCGCCTGCTCAGCTGCAACATCCTGGCCGGTGCCAGCGTGGCGCATTACCGCGACTATCTGACCCGCAGCCTCAACGCGGTGCTGCCCGGGCGCAGCAAGATGGACAACCTCGACCGCCTGGCCGAGGTATTGGCCGGCTTTGACGTGATCGGGCTGCAGGAAGCCGACGCCGGCAGCCTGCGTTCGGGCTTCCTCAACCAGACCCGCTACCTCGCCGAAACCTCCGGCCTGCCGTTCTGGAGCCACCAGCCGAACCGCGCGATGGCCAGGCTGGCGCACTCGGCCAATGGCCTGATCAGCCGGCTGGAACCCACCGCCGTGATGGACTACCCGCTGCCCAGCCGCATCCCCGGCCGCGGCGCGTTGCTGGCGCAGTTCGGCGAAGGCGAGGACGCGCTGGCGGTGATGATCGCCCACCTCTCGCTGAGCGCCCCGGCGCGCGCGCGCCAGCTCGGTTTCATCGCCGAGCTGCTGCAGGATTTCCGCCACGCCGTGCTGATGGGCGATCTCAACACCGAGCCCGGCAGCGTGGAGATGCGCCAGCTGTTCGGCAAGAGCAGCCTGCAGCCGCCGGCGCAGCCCACGCCCACCTTCCCCAGCTGGAAACCGCGGCGGGCGCTGGACCACATCCTCACCTCCGAGGCGATCCAGCTGGACAAGACCTGGACGCTGCCGCAGGCGTTCTCCGACCACCTGCCGGTGGCGGCGGAAATCCGCCTGCCCGCCCACGTCGGCGGCCGCAGCGCGAAACGGAAGAAGCGCCGATGACCTCGCGGCCGTGGCGCGCGGCGGCATGGTGGCTGGCGCTGCTGGCGATGGGGCTGGGTGCCACCGCGCTGCGTTTCGGGCTGATCGAATCCAGCGCGATCGGGCAGCTCTGCGGCAGCGGCCACGGCCCTGCGTGGTGCACGCTGCGCACGTGGCTGGTGCTGGGTTTCCTGCACCACGTCTACGGCTCGCTCGCGCTCGTCGCGCTGCTGCCGGCGTGGCTGCTGCGGCGCCCGTCGCTGGCCTGGCTGGCTGCGGCGCTGGGCGTGTTCGCGATGCAGTTGTACGGCGCCGAGGCCGGCGCGCTGGCCTTGCTACTGGGCAGCCTGCGCCTGCTGCGCCTGCAGGCGGACGCCCTCGCGCCACGCTCGCCACACCGGCCAGGCCAGCAGCAGGTTCAGCACCAGCCATGACCACGCGGTCGGGTTGAGCCCGGCCTCCTGCACCACCACGACCACGCCCAGCAGCGGCAGACACGCGGCAAGGAAGCGCTGTTCCAACGCGGGCCGCGCCCGCTCGCTCGCGCGAGACAGCCACCCCGCCAGCGCATGACCCACGCACGGCAGCGCGAACAGGCCCAGCGGGAAATCGCGGTAGCGCCCGTCGAACACCAGCAGCAGGCCGTAATAGGCCAGCGCGAACAACCACAGCGTGCGCCAGCCGCGCGGACCGCCTGGCCGCGGCGTGCCGGCCAGTCGCCCGGCGATCCAGCGCGCCAGCCGCAGCGCGGTGAACACCGCCAGCCCGCAGGCGGCCAGCGCGATCGCCCATTCCCACGGATTGCGGCAGGCAAACCCCATCTGCCGGCATTGCCAGGCGATGGCACCGCCGCTGGCGATCCCCGCCAGGCCCAGCGCCAGCCGTTCGCGCCAGCCGCGCCGGCGGCGTCGCCACGCGCCGGCCAGCATGAACACGATGCCGCCCAGCGCCGCCGCCACCCAACCCAGCCACCAGCGCGTCATCTCCACCACCGGCCCGGTCATCGCGAACTTCGGCCGCGCCTGCGCATCGAAAATGCCCCAGTAGCCGCCCACGGTACCTTCCTGCGCACGCTTCCACGGCTGGTCGAACGCCTCGATCACGTTGTACGGCAAGCCGGCTTTGTCCGCGTAGCGCAGGAAGTCGCGCAGGTAGCGCGCCTCGTCCACCACGCTGGCGCTGGCCGCCTGGCGCGGGCGGCCGGCGCTGGGCCAGCCGGTCTCGCCGATCATCACGCGCCGCCCGGGAAACGCCGCGCTCACCTTCGCGTACACCGTTGCCACGTGCTGCACCGCGCGATCCGGCGGTACCGGCTGGTCTTCCCAGTACGGCAGGATGTGGATGGTGAGGTAATCCACCGAAGCGGCCAGCTCGGGATGGCGCAACCAGAACTCCCACACGTCGGCATAAGTCACCGGCTCGGGCACCGCCTCGCGCACGCGCGCCAGATCGGTCGCCAGCTGCGGCGACGACAGCTCGCCGCGCAGCAGCACCTCGTTGCCGACGATCACCGCGCGCACCACGTCCGGATAGGCGCGCGCAGTGGTGATGCCGAGGCGGATCTGTTCGTCGTTCGCCTTGGGGTCCTGCCCCAGCCAGATGCCGAGCAGCACCTTCATGCCGTAGCGCCGGGCGATCCGCGGTACCGCGCTGAGGCCCTGCCCTTGCGAGTAGGTGCGCACGCAATCGAAGCGCTGCGACAGCGCGCGCAAGTCCTGGTCGACGCGTTCGGCGCTGACGAAAGCGGAGGCGTCGAGCGGCGACTCGCCCGCCAGCCGGAACGGCGCGTACGACACGCAGGCAATGCGCGAGGTGGGCGCATCGGGCAACGCCACCGGCCGGCCGATCGCCCACCAGCCATACAGCGATGCCAGCGCAGCCAGCAGCAAGGCCAGCCACGCCAGAGGTTCCCGACGGACAACAGGCGCAGCTTCGGATGACATGCGGCAAACCATGGATGGCGACGAATCAGCATGTCAGCTTAGCAGGGCGCGTCATGCGTTCACCCGATCCAAACAAGAGGTTGCAGCCCATCCACTACACTGCCGGCAGATCGAATCGCGGAGTACGCATGCCTGCTTTCACCTCCCCCCGGCTGGCACGCGCGGGCGGCCTGCTGCTGGCCTGTGCCTGCCTGTTCATCGGCCATGCGCAGGCCACCCAGCCGACGCCGGCGCAACGCGCCACGTTCAAGCAGGCCTACGCGGCGGCCCAGCAAGGCGACGACTGGCGCGCGCTCGCCGGCACGCTGCACGGCTACCCGTTGTATCCCTACCTGCAGGCGGCGGCGCTGGAACACGACATCCGCAACGTCGACCGCGCCACCGTCGAGGCCTACCTCAAGCAGTATCCGGACTGGATTCCCGCCGCCGACCTGCGTCGGGATTTCCTGCGCGAGCTGGCGCGGCGGCAGGACTGGAGCGGTTTTCTTGCGCTGTACCAGCCGGGCCTGGGCGACACGCTGAGCTGCGACGCGCTGCAGGCGAAGCTCGCGCAAGACGCCATGCTGGAATTCGACCGCGACCTCGCCACGCTGTGGTCGCAGCCGAGCCTGCCCGACGCCTGCGACCCGGTGCTCGACGCTGCGCAGCGCCAAGGCCTGCTCACCCCCGCGCGCCTGTGGACGCGCATCGACCGCGCCGCCGACGCCGGCCAGGCCGGCACCATCGCCAGCCTGGCGAGCTGGTTGCCTGCCGATCAGCAGGGCGACGCGCAGCAGCTGGCGCTGGCCTTGCGCGATCCGACCGCGGCGCTGGCCAAGGCCGCGCACGGGAGCGATACCCCGCGCGCACGCCAGGCCGCCACGCTGGCACTGGTGCGACTGGCGCGGCGCGACGTGGACAGCGCCGACGCCGCGTGGCGGCAGTTGCAGCCGCGGCTGGCGTTCGATCCCGCGCAGCGCGACGCCATCCTGCGCGCGCTGGCGTTGTTCCACGCCACCGACTTCGACGACGACGCGCTCGCCCGTCTCATCGCGCTGCCCGCCGCCGCCCAAGACGACAGCACCCGCGAATGGCGCGCGCGGGTGGCGTTGGCGCGGATGAACTGGCCGGCCGTGCTGGCGGCGATCGCGGCGATGCCGCCCTCGCTGCAGCAGGACGAAGAGTGGCAGTACTTCCGCGCCCGTGCGCTCGCCGCCACCGGCGATGACGCGGCCGCGCAACGGCAGTACGCCGCGCTGGCCGGGCAGGCCACCTATTTCGGATTCCTCGCCGCCGACCGCCTGCGCCAGGACTACGCCATCTGCCCGCTGAGCCTGGCCGACGATCCTCGACGCGAGCAGTTGCTGCTGGCCCGACCCGGCCTGCAGCGTGCGTTCGAATTGTTTGCGGTGGATCTGCCGCGATTGGCGCGGCGCGAATGGAACCGCGCGCTGCAAGGCACCGACGCGGCCACCCAGCGCCTCGCCGCCGACCTGGCCAACCGTCGCGGCTGGTACGACCGCGCGGTGTTCACGCTCAGCAGCGGCGACGCGCTGCGCCTGTACGACCTGCGTTTCCCGCTGGCCAGCCAGGACGGCCTGGTGCCGCAGGCCGAGCAGGCCGGCATCTATCCGGCATGGGCGTACGCGATCCTGCGCGCCGAGAGCGC
>CALCWL010000115.1 GCA_937906285.1 uncultured Rhodanobacter sp.
ACGCTGGACGACCTGGCGCGCCGGCTGCCGCGCGGCACGCTGGAGCACGTGGTCGCGTTCGGCAGCCACGACGGCGTGATGCCGGCACCTGCGCTGCAACCCTCGTCGACGTATGCCGGCGGACCGATGCGGCTGCTGCCGATCAGCCTGCTGGTCCATCCGGAGGCCGCCGACGAACTCGCCACCCAGCTGGAGATCCAGCTGGTCGGCCGCGGCGAGGCCGGCACCTCCACCGCCGACTGGCTGATGCGCACGCTGGGCATCCGCCTCGAACACCTGCGCTACCTCAGCCGCAACGATCTGCTCGCGCTGACCTGCGTGCAGTACGAGCACGCCAACCTGGCGCCGCTGTGGTCGCTGCTGGAAGCGGCCCTGCTCACCCCGCGGCAGCCCGAGACCACGATGAGCGCGCGCGGGCTGGCGCTGCGCTACGCCGACGGCACCGTGTGGGCGCAGCCGCCGGCGCAGTGGCTGGCCGCGCAGCGCACCGACGCGGCGCAGCGCGCGCACGATTTCGCCGGCATCGTGTTCGAGCTGCGCCAGTACGCCGCGCTGCTGGAAGCGCACCAGTTGCCGCTGCGTCTGCAGTCGGAGCAGGCGGTCGATGCCGGCGCGGGCTACCTGCTGGAACAACTCGCCGAGGCGCCGGCCTCCGCGCCCGCGCCGCGCCTGTTCGCGCACGAGGCGCCGGGGCTGGGCGTGGTGGCGGTCAGCGTGGCGCAACCGCAGCCCGGCGCCGCGCCGCGGATGCTGGCGCACGGTTACCCGCTGCAGCCGCAAGCCCTGGGCCCGCTGTTGCAGCAGCTCGCCGCGCAATACGGTACCGCCGCCGAACTCGACACCCGCGGCAAGGTGGTGCTGGATGCGGCCGGCGCACTCGGTGCGCCCTGAGCGGATGGCAGGCGGGAACCGGCCGACCCCGACATTTTCCTGGCCGGCGACAGTTGTGCGGCGGCGAACGGTCGGCGCATGATGGCGTGGCGCTGATCAGGGGGCGCGCTCCATCTGACGGAAACACCATGCGGCCGCCGAAGCAAGCCGAGGGAGTACCGACAGCGACGGGGGGATCGCAGGGGCCGCAATGGTTGTGGCATGGCGCCCCCGTGCTGCTCACCTGGCTCGATCTCGACCAGCGCCTGGGCCACGTCAACGACACCCACCGTCGCTGGCTCGGCATCGACCCCGCGCAGTTGGTCGGCAAGCGCCTGGTCGAGGTGGTCGGCCAGGCCAACTACGAGCGTTCGCGCGCGGCGCTGGAGCAGGCCTACGCGGGCCATCCTTCCAGCTACGAGGGCGAGTTGTTCAACGGTCGCGAGCGGCGCTACGCGCACGGCAACTTCGCGCCCGATTTCGATGAAGACGGCCGCGTGCGCGGCGTGTTTACCGCCCTGGTCGACATCACCGAGCGGCACGAACTGGAGCTGCGCCTGCACGAAAGCGAGCGGCGCTTCTTCAGCGCCTTCCAGCATGCCGCGATCGGCATGGCGCTGACCGGCCCGGGCGGGCGTTTCCTGCGCGTCAACGCCGCGGTATGCCACATGCTCGGTTACACCGAGGAGGAACTGCTCGGGCTCGGCGTGGCCGACGTCACCCACCCGGACGACATGGCCGCCGATGCCGAACAGATGCTGCAGCTGCTCTCCGGCCAGCGCGAAAACTACCAGCTGGAAAAACGCAACCTGCACAAGGACGGCCACGTGGTGCACCTGCAACTGGCCGTGTCGCTGGTGCGCGACGAGGAGGGCGCGCCGCTGTACTTCGTGTCGCAGGCGCAGGACATCAGCCAGCGCAAGGCATTCGAGGATGCGCTGCAGCGCGAGCGCGAGCTGGCCGAGGTGACCCTGCGCTCGATCGGCGACGCGGTCATCATCACCGACCCGCAGTCGCGCATCCGCTCGCTCAACCCGATCGCCGAGGCAATGACCGGCTGGCGCAGCGCCGAGGCGCAGGGCTTGCCGGTGGAAGCGGTGTTCCAGCTGTTCGACGCCGTCGACGGCCGGCCGGTGGCCAACCCGCTGCGCACCGCGATCGACAACAACACCATCGCCGACCTGGCCGGCCGCACCCTGTTGCGCCATCGGCACGGCTTCGACACGCCGGTGGAGGATTCCTCCGCGCCGATCCACGACCACGCCGGCAACGTGGTCGGCGGCGTGCTGGTATTCCATGACGTCAGCGAAACGCGCGCCTTCGCGCTCAAGCTGGTGCACCTGACCCAGCACGACACGCTCACCGGCCTGCCCAACCGCAGCCAGTTGCAGGATCACCTGACCCAGGCGCTGGCCAACGCGCGGCGCCGGCAGCAGCGCGTGGCGCTGCTGTACATCGACATCCACCAGTTCAAGCAGATCAACGACCAGCACGGCCAGGCCACCGGCGACAGCGTGCTGCGCGCGTTCGTGGCGCAGCTGCAACGCAGCCTGCCCGCCGAGGCACAACTGGTTCGCTACGGCGGCGACGAGTTCGTGGTGGTGCTCTCCGCGCTCGACAGCACCAGCGAGGCGGCCAGCCTTGCCCGCGCCCTGATCGACCAGGGCGAGCAGACCCGGGTGGACGGCCTGCATGCGCTGGGGCTGCATCTGGGCATCGGCATCAGCGTCTATCCCGACGATGCGCTGGATCCGGAAACCCTGCTGCAGCACGCCGAGACCGCGCTGGTCGCGCTGCGCAGCCAGGGCGTGCACGGCTGCCGCTTCTTCACCGCCTCGATGGACGAGCGCGCGCGCGCCCGCCGCAGCATCGAGTCGGCGCTGCGCCAGGCCTTGCCGCGCGGCCAGCTGAGTCTGCACTACCAGCCGCGCATCGCGGCCTCCAGCGGGCAGATCGTGGGTGCCGAGGCCCTGCTGCGCTGGCACGTGCGCGGACGCGAGCTGTACAAGCCCGACCAGTTCATTCCGGTCGCCGAGGACACCGGCCTGATCCTGCCGATCGGCACCTGGGTGCTGCGCCAGGCGTGCCGGCAGGCGCGCGCGTGGCAGCAGCAGGGCCACCGCATCCCGGTCTCGGTCAACGTCTCGCCGGTGCAGTTCCAGCACGTCGATTTTCCCGACTGGCTGGACGACGCGCTGGCCGCCAGCGGACTGGACCCCGGCCTGCTCGAACTGGAACTGACCGAGCGCATGATGATGTCCGGCGGCGACGTCACCGGCAGTGTGCTGCAGCGCATCCGCCAGCGTGGCGTGCGCCTGTCGCTGGACGACTTCGGCACCGGCTATTGCAGCCTGTCCTACCTCAAGCACTTCCCGATCGACACGCTGAAGATCGACCGCGTGTTCGTGCGCGACGTGATCGGCGACGCCGACACCGCCACCATCACCAGCGCGATCATCGCCATGGCCCAGCGACTGGACAAGCTGGTGGTTGCCGAAGGGGTGGAGACCGATGCGCAAGCGGTGTTCCTGCGCCAGGCCGGATGCGCCGAACTGCAGGGCTTCCTGTTTGCCGCGGCGCTGCCGGCGGACGCATTCGAGAAGCTGCTGGCCCAGCCGCTGTAGGGCCGGCTTGCACGCACGCGATGCTCTTGGTTGGCATGACGAAATCTCACACAGGGTGCGCTCCTCCATGGCGCTGTAGGGCGGGCAACGCCCGTCGACCGGCCGTTCTGCCCTGCGACCATGGCGGGCCTTACCCGCCCTACAGCATCGCCTCGTACATGAAGTAGTGGCAGCGCTGCATGCCGAGGCCTTCGTAGGTGGCCTGGGCGCGCGCGTTCTCCGTCTCCACGTACAGGCGCAGGCCCACCGCGCCGGCGGCCGCGGCGCGTTCGGCGACGGCCGCATGCAGCGCGCGGAACACGCCGCCGCGGCGCGCGGCGGGCACCACGTACACGCTCTGGATCCACCAGAAATCGCCGCAGCGCCAGTCGCTCCACTCGTAGGTGACCAGCAGGCCGCCCACCGCCGTGCCGTCGACCTCGGCAACCAGGTAGAAGCCGCGCCCAGGTTGCTCGAACACCGCGCTGACGCCACGGCGCAGGCGTTCGGGATCGAGCCGCTTGCGCTCGGTCTCCCACGCCATCGCCACGTTCCAGGCCGCCAGGTCGGCGACATCGGCGGGGCGGGCGGTGCGGATCTGCACGGTCATGGCGGGTCTCCGGCGGCGGGACGGACGATCGTAGCGCGCATACCCTTCACATGGAGGCGAGTACCGTCACGGCACAGCCGCTGGCTGTGCCGGCGGCGCCCGGCTCCGTTGCCTGCCGCGACCACCGTGCCGCGCGGAAGCACCGTCTCCGCTTTTTCGTTTTGCCCTGGCAAGGAGCTTTGCGCTTGAACATCGGCAGCGTCCTGGATCGGCTCAAGCTGCGCCGGCTGCAGGCGTTCCGCCGCCGCCGCGTGGCCGCCCGCACGCGACCGGAGCAGGAGCCGGCGCTGCGCGCGGAGCTGTTCAATGCCGAGCAGATGGAACAGCACGGCCGCGAGCTGGCTGGCCAGCACCGCCTGCGCGAACGCTCCAGCATGGATCTGCTGCTCGGCCGGCTGGCCGACAACGAGGCGGTCATCACCCACAGCTGCGAGCGGCTGACCCAGGCGACCCGGCGCAAGCGCCGGATCACGCCGGCGGCCGAATGGCTGCTGGACAACTTCTACCTGATCGAGGAGCAGATCCGCATCGCCCGCCGGCACCTGCCCAAGGGCTACAGCCGCGAATTGCCGCGGCTGGACAACGGCGCCTCGGCCGGCCTGCCGCGGGTCTATGACATCGCGCTGGAGATCATCGCGCACGGCGACGGCCGCATCGACACTGCCGGCCTGCACCGTTTCATCCACGCCTACCAGGAAGTGACTCCGTTGCGACTGGGCGAGCTGTGGGCGATCCCGATCATGCTGCGGCTGGCGCTGATCGAGAACCTGCGCCGCGTGGCCGCGCGGGTGATGGCCGACTGGCGCCACCGCGGCCAGGCCGCGCGCTGGGCCGACGCGATGACCGCCACCGCCGAGCGCGCACCCAACTCGGTGGTGCTGGTGGTCGCCGACATGGCGCGCTCCGACCCGCCGATGAACGGCCCGTTCGTGGCCGAGATGGCGCGCCGGTTGCAGGGCCAGAGCCCTGCGCTGGCGCTGCCGCTGAGCTGGATCGAGCAGCGCCTGTCCGAATCCGGCCAGAGCATCGAGCACCTGGTGCAGCGCGAGGCGCAGCAGCAGGCCGCGGCACAAGTGAGCGTGAGCAACAGCATCGGCAGCCTGCGCCTGCTGTCGGCGGTCGACTGGCGCGATTTCGTCGAGCGCGTGAGCCTGGTCGAGCAGCAGCTGCGCGAGGACCCGGCCGGCGTCTACGCGGAGATGAACTTCGCCACCCGCGACCGCTACCGCCACGTGGTGGAGCGGCTGGCGCGCCAGCATCGGCTGGACGAGGTGCGCGTGGCCGCCGCCACGGTGGAACTGTGCCGCGTCGCGCCGCCGACCGAGCCGGCGCCGGCGCTGCCGCGGCATGTCGGCTGGTATCTGATCGACCGCGGCCGGCCGCAACTGGAGCGGCAACTGGGCGTGCGCCCGCACTTCGGCGAGTGGCTGCGCCGCCACTTCGACCGCGCGCCGGTGTCGATCTACCTCGGCCTGCTGGTGGTACTGAGCGCGGCTTTCGCCGAGCCGCTGATCGTGGCCGCGGCCGAAGACGAGCTGGCGGCCGGCTGGCTGCTGGCGATCGGCGTGATGGCGCTGCTGCTGGCCAGCCAGCTCGGTTCCAGCCTGCTCAACTGGATGGCCACGCTGGCGATCGCGCCGCAGCCGCTGCCGCGCATGAACTACGTCCACGGCATCCCGGCCAGCGCGCGCACCCTGGTGGCGGTGCCGTGCATCCTGGCCAGCGTCGGCGACGTGGAGGAGCTGGTCGAGGCGCTGGAGGTGCGCTTCCTCGGCAACCGCGACGAGAACCTGCATTTCGCCCTGCTCACCGACTTCGCCGACGCCGACCGCGAAACCCTGCCTGGCGACGAGGTCCTGCTGCGGCTCGCGCAGCGGCGCATCGAGGGGCTCAACGAGCGCTACGCCAGCGTCGAGTCGGATCGCTTTTTCCTGTTTCACCGTCCGCGCCGCTGGAACGCCGGCGAACAGTGCTGGATGGGCCACGAGCGCAAGCGCGGCAAGCTGGCCGACCTCAACGCGCTGCTGCGCGGCAACGGCCACGGCCGCTTCCTGCGCATCGTCGGCGACATCGACGCGCTCGGCCCGGTGCAGTACGTGATCACCCTGGACGCCGACACCGAGCTGCCGCGCGACGCCGCGCAGGCCTTCGTCGGCAGCATCGACCATCCGCTCAACCGCGCCGTGTACGACCCGGTGCGCCGCCGCGTGGTCAGCGGCTACGCGATCCTGCAGCCGCGCGTGGGGATCAGCCTGCCCAGCACCGCGCGCTCGCGCTACGCGCAGCTGTACGGCAGCGATGCCGGCATCGACCCGTACACGCAGATGGTTTCGGACGTCTATCAGGACGTGTTCGGCGAGGGCTCGTTCATCGGCAAGGGCATTTACGCGATCGACGCGTTCGAGCGCACGCTGGATGGCCGCTTTCCGGAAAACCGCATCCTCAGCCACGACCTGGTCGAGGGTTGCCACGCACGCTCGGGCCTGCTCAGCGACGTGCAGCTGTTCGAGGAATACCCGGCCCGCTACGGTGCCGACGTGCGCCGACGGCATCGCTGGATTCGCGGCGACTGGCAGCTGCTGCCGTGGCTGTTGCCGTGGGCGCCGACCGCGAAGGACGGCTGGCGCCGCAACGCGCTGACCGCGTTGTCGCGCTGGAAGATCCTCGACAACCTGCGCCGCAGCCTGGTGCCGCCGGCGGTGCTCGGCCTGCTGGCGTGCGGCTGGCTGCTGCTCTCGCCGGTGCTGTCGTGGACGCTCGCGGTGCTGGCGATGGTGCTGGTGCCGCCGCTGCTGTCGGCGCTGCTGGAGCTGGTGCAGAAGCCCAAGGACGTGCAGCTGGACCAGCACCTGCGCGCCGGCTTCGCCGACGGCGTGCAGCACCTGGAGCGGATGGCGCTGGGCCTGGCCTGGCTGCCGCACGAGGCGTTCTACCACCTCGACGCGATCGTGCGCACGCTGTGGCGGATCACGGTCAGTCACCGCCACCTGTTGCAGTGGCGCACCTCCAGCGAGGTGGCCCGGCGCAGCAGCAACGCGCCCGGCGCGGTGTGGCGGCAGATGTGGATCGGACCGGCGCTGGCCGTCGGGTTGGCCGTGGCGCTGGCGCTGCAGCGGCCGATGGTGCTGTGGCTGGCGTGGCCGCTGCTGGTGTTGTGGCTGCTGTCGCCGGCGATCGCGTGGTGGGTCAGCCAGCCGCGGCGGCCGGACACCTTCGTGCCGAACGCGGCGCAGACACGCTTCCTGCGCACGCTGGCGCGGCAGACCTGGGCGTTCTTCGACAGCCACGTCAACGCCACCGAGCACTGGCTGCCGCCGGACAACCTGCAGCTCCAGCCCGGCCCGGTGATCGCCTCGCGCACCTCGCCGACCAACATCGGCCTGGCCCTGCTGGCCAACCTGGCCGCGTGGGATTTCGGCTTCCTTGCCGCGGGTCGGCTGCTCCAGCGCAGCCGCGACACGCTGGCCACCCTGCAGCAGCTGCCGCGCTACCGCGGCCACTTCTACAACTGGTACGACACCCGCACCCTGCAGCCGCTGGCGCCGCTGTACATCTCGGCGGTGGACAGCGGCAACCTCGCCGGCCACCTGCTGACCCTGCGCCCGGGCCTGCTCGAACTGATCCACGCGCCGGTGTTCCGTCCGGCCGTGCTGCTCGGCCTGCTCGATACCTTGCAACTGCTGCACGACGCCAGCGACGGTGACGACCGGCCGATGCGCCGCATGCAGGTCGAGCTGCAGGAAGCGCTGGACCATCCGGCCACCACCCTCGGCGCGGCCCTGGCCTTGCTGCGTCGCCAGCGCGAACAGGCGCAGGCGCTGGCAAGCACGCTGGCGCCCGCGGCGGAGAGCGAGGCCGCGTTCTGGCTCGACGCGCTGTGCGCCCAGCTCGACGCACTGTGCGAGGAAACCGCCGCGTTCGCACTCGACCCGCCCGAGGACGACGAGGCCGGCTTCAGCGGCATCCCCAGCCTCGACGCGCTCAGCCACATCGAGCCGCTGCGCTGGCCGGGCGAGGCCGGGGCCGAGGCGGTGCGCGAGCGCGCCCGCGAACGCATCGCGCTGATCGAGCAGCTGGCGCAGCAGGCGGACGAACTGGCGCGGATGGATTACCGCTTCCTCTACGACAGCGCGCGCGACCTGCTCTCGATCGGCTACAACGTCGACGCGCGCCGGCTCGACGCCGGCTA
>CALCWL010000116.1 GCA_937906285.1 uncultured Rhodanobacter sp.
CTGGAAATCAGCGAGCGCGCCTTGCCATTCACGATCGACTGGCGCGGCCTCGATTGGGTGGTGCCGGGCGGCGTCTGGTACTACCAGGGCCTGGCTCCCATCGACGTGATCGCGCAGATCGCCGCCTCGCGCGGCGCCGTGCTGCAGTCCGCGCCCGCCGATGCGAGCCTGATCGTGCAGAGCCGCTACCCCGTGAGTCCTTGGGCGTGGGACGCCGGCAGTGCGGATGTCGCGTTGCCGATCGACTGGGTGACCAATGTCAACGCCCAGCAGCAGAGCAAACCGATGTATGACGCGGTGATCATCGCCGGCCAGGCGCAGGGCGTGCTGGCCAAGGTCACTCGGGCCGCCAGCGCCGGCGCCACATTCGCGCCGCAGGTGGTCGATCAGTTGATGGTTACCGCCGACGTGGCCGCCGAGCGGGGCCGCAACATCCTCAGCGATCGCGGAATGCAAGAACAGGTCGACATGGATATCCCGCTGTTCGCGCCCGGCACCGTCACCGCCGGCATGTCCGGCCTCTACCAGCCGCTGCTGCTGGTGGACGTGCAAGACCCCGCCGACCCCTGGCAGGGCCAGACCGTAGGCGTCTCCATCAGCGCCCGCCGCGGCGGCCCCGACAACAAGGCGCTGGAGATCTGGCAGCGCGTTTCCCTCGAGAGGCACCTGACCGATGCTAGTTGACGTCTGGAAACGATTCGAAGGCCTGCTGCCCTCGCAAACCGTCACCATCGCCACGGTGGCGGCGGTCAACACCGATGGCACCAGCTCGCTCACCACGCCGGAAGGCGGCACGCTCCGCGCCATCGGCACCAGCGTCGGCGTGGGCGCGAATGTCTACGTGCAGTTCGGGCGCATCACCGGTCCCGCGCCCACGCTGCCGACCTATGATCTGACCGTGTAGACTGGCCCGGCGCGTGCTGGCAATTACTGTACTGTGAGCAGCTGGAATCGTTCAGTAATTCGGCAAAGCGTTGCCACACATCATTTCGAGGACACGACATGAAGCGATGGATCGTATTGATGGCTGGCCTGTTGTTGGCGTTTGCCGTACAGGCCAGCGACAGCGTGCGTTTCGGCAGCCGCGTGATCACCGTCGGCGACTCCGAGAGCAAGGTGCTGGATGTGGCCGGCGAGCCCGAACGGCGCGTGCAACTCCAGAACCGCTATGGCGCCGCCACTGGCTGCCGACTCGATTACGAGGTGGGGCGCAAGACCGTGCAGATTTTCATCTCGCAGGGCCGCGTGGTGGCGATCGACGAGGTGTACTAAACGTGCGCCTGGAAGACCTGCATGTTGACCAGCGCGTGATGGTGGTGAGCGATACGCTGCATGAAGGTCGGCTCTATCTGCACGAGGTGGACGTACATCGCATCTACCACCCCGACACCGGCGCGGTGAACATCCGCGTCTGCGTGCTCGACGGCAGCGGTCAGTGCTTCGCCGGTTTCCAGCCGGAAGACCTCGACTACCCGTAGTGCCACCCGTCTGATAAATCTGGCACACCCGCCGCCCGATGCTGGGCGGCATGCAGTCATCGCCCGCTCCAGCCCCCGCCACCTCCACGCCGTTCCAGCTCGCCTGGGGCGCGCGCGTCAGCACCGACTTTGCCCGGCATCTGCTGGGCATCTGCAGCGAATTCGGCTGGGGTCGATCGCACGCCAACTGGCTGATGGCCTGCATGGCGTTCGAATCCGGCGAGACGTTCCGCGCTGACGTACGCAACGCCGCCGGCAGCGGCGCAATGGGCCTGATCCAGTTCATGCCGGCCACCGCGCGCGACCTTGGCACCACCACGGAAAGCCTGGCGGCCATGACCGCCGAGTCGCAGCTGATCTATGTGCGGGCGTACTTTCGCCCCTACGCGCGTCGCATCCAGAGCCTGAGCGACATGTACATGGCCATCCTGCTGCCGAAATACATCGGCACCGCGGAGGGCACCGTGCTGTTCTCCGGCACCGGCGCCAGCTACCGGCAAAACGCCGGGCTGGACGCGAACTCCGACGGAAAAATCACAAAGGGCGAAGCCACCGCACGAGTGGCCGCCATGCTGCAGCGTGGGCTGGAACCGGCCAACGCTGCTGCTTACGTGTGGCCGTAGTTCATGGCCACTTTTTCTCACTGACAGGGGCAACCGATCGCGCGCGGACAAGCGTGGAGGGCGTCAAATGACCACCAGCACCTTCGGGGCCACGATGGACGATCCAAACATTCACGGCGGACTGGGCGGCTTGATCGGGATCGCCAGCGCCGCCGTGGTCGGCGCCATCCTGTGGCTGCGCAAGTTCCTGTCGAAAGACGCCACCGACCGTTCTGCCGATGCGGCCTATCGCGCGCTGATCGAGGATCTGCGCCAGCAGGTCGAACTGGAGCGAGCGCGGGCCAAGGAGCTTAGCGACTCGCGCGACGCCGCCATCCAGCAAATCAGCGGCCTGCGCCAGCAGGTGTCCGACTTGAGCGACCAGGTCGCCACGCTGCAGCGGCAGCTCGCCGCGCTGCAGCCCGCCGCCACGCCGCCATGACCCGGGGGCAAAAAGTGGCGGACTGGTACCGCGGCCATGCGCCCTGGCTCGCGGTGATCACGCTGGCCGCCGCCGCCTTCGGTTACGGCTACTGCCTGGCCACGGTGCAGGCGCGCGCCGACCATGCGGCCGAGGAAACGAAGACCGCGGAGGCCTATCGGTCCGCTCTCGATGCGAAAGACCAGCTCATCAGCCGCCTGGCCGGGTCCGCCGTGAAAGCCTCTGACCAGGCTGCCGATGCGGCCAGCACCGCCGCCAAGGCGGCAGATACGGCCGCCAAGGCGGTCGACACCGCCACGCGCACGCCGGCGAAGAAGCCATGACCCGCCGCGACGACCTGGACCCCGCGCGCGGCATGGCCTGGGGCAGCCTGCTCGGCATCGCGCTGTGGGTCGTCGTGGCCGCCATCGTCGGGGCGATCTACCGATGACCACGCTCCTGCGCTACTGGCGCCCCACTCTGGCCGCCGTGGTGGCGCTGCTGCTGGCCGGCTGGGGCTTCACCAGCCTGCGCGCGTACGGCGCCCGCAAGTTCGAAGCCGGTCGCCAACAGGTCCTGGCCGCCGATGCGCTGGCGGCCGCCGCCGCTCGGGCCCAGGCCGACCAGCGCGCCGCCGATGCAGCCACGGCCAGCGCGTCCCTGCACAGCGCCCTCGACATCGCGCTGCCCAAGATCGAGGTCAATACCCATGACGCCGCCGAAAAAGTTCGCACCATCTATCTGGCGCAGCCTGCTGATCGCAGCACTTGCGTTCGCCCTGCCGGCGTGCAAACAGCACTCGACGCGGCCCTGCGCGCCGCCAACGCCGCCGCCGACCGTCGGCTGTGACCAGACCCCGCCGCCGGCCCACCTGCCGCCGCTGCCGCCCCTGACCACGCCACCCGCGCAGATGCTGGCCGCCATGGATCAATGGGCACTGGCCGCGCTGGGGATCTACACTCGCGAGGTCACCATCCGCCGCGGCGAACATGCATGCATGCGCGAGCTGCGCAGCAAGGGTGTGATTCGGTAGCGCGTGGCAAAGATGAGCGGCAACATCCGGAAACCGTTGGCACGCAAGGGCGTTCGAGGCCTGCAAATCCGCGTACGCCGGTTCGATTCCGACCTAGGCCTCCATTGCATCGCGGCTGCCACGGCAGCCCGACAAAAAGCCCGCCAATGGCGGGCTTTTTGCTGTCTGGCGGTGGCTGGTGCCCGGGGCGGGGGTCGAACCCGCATCGCCTTGCGGCGGAGGGATTTTAAGTCCCTTGCGTATACCAGTTTCGCCACCCGGGCCGGAGTGTGCGCGCCGCGAAAGGCGCCGCCCGCAGCGGCGCGAATGCTAGCACGCGGGTCAGAACAGGCTTTTGACGATGTGGAAGCCGGCGCTGTACTCGCCGATCAGGGTGCCCACGCTGACCAGGGTGAAATTGAGCAAGGTGCGCGCCACGCGGTTCTTCCACCAGCCGGTCCAGTGCACGATGTCTTCGCGCAGGCTGTCAAAGTCGGCCACGCGCGGGCGGCGCACCCAGGCTTCGGCCATCGCGCTGATGCCGCCGGCGGGGATGCCGGGGCGGAATGGCTTGATCGGAGCGGCGACAAAGGCGGCCGCGACGCTCAACGGATGGCTGCCGGCGGCGACCGCGCCCAGGGCGGCGAAGCCGCCAGTGAACAGGATCCAGGCCATCAGCGCCTGGGTGCCCAGGGCCGCATTGCGATGGAACGCCCATGCGATGGCGGCGAACACCAGCAGCACCACGCCAGCGGCGACCCATTTCGGCCAGCGTGCCTTGGGCGGGGTCTGCGCCAGTTCGGCGACGCTGCGTGCCGGGTCGTCGTGCTGTTCGCGCAGCAGCGCGCACAGGCCCTTGAGATGGCCAGCGCCGACCACCACCAGCACGCGTCGCGGCTCATCCGACGGAGTGCGCGCGGCTTCCTCGCGCAGGCGTGCCGCCATGTAGGCATCGCGTTCGCCGATCAGGCTTTCGTACAGCGGTTTCGAGCCGCTGGCGAACTCGCTGAAGGCGCTTTCCAGCAGGTCGCTCTGCTTGA
>CALCWL010000117.1 GCA_937906285.1 uncultured Rhodanobacter sp.
CGCTGCGGCGGCATCGTGAAGCCGGACGTGGTGTTCTTCGGCGAGGGCGTGCCGCGCGAACGGGTGGAAACAGCCACGCAGGCGCTGCATGCGGCGGGTGCCGTGCTGGTGGTCGGTTCCTCGCTGATGGTGTATTCCGGCTACCGCTTCGTGCAGGCGGCCGCCCGGGCCGGCAAACCGGTGGCGGCAGTGACGCTGGGCCGTACGCGCGCCGACGCCCTGCTCAGCCTGAAGGTGGACGCCCGCTGCAGCGATGCCCTGGCGTTCGTGCTGGACGCCGAACCGCTGGCCGCCACCTGACCGATGCGACGTAACCTTGCCGTGTTTCCAGCGAACCCCATGTCAGGTAGCGACGCCGCTGGTGGCGGCGTACAACATCGACCATCCCGGAGGTTCCCATGTCGACATATCGCAAGACCGCCGAAGCCGTTGCCCGGCTCACGCCGGAGCAGTACCGGGTCACCCAGCAGGCCGCCACCGAGCGCCCGTTCGACAATCTCTACAACGCCCACGCCGCCCCCGGCCTGTATGTGGACATCGTCTCCGGCGAACCGCTGTTCAGCTCGCTGGACAAGTTCGACAGCAGCTGCGGCTGGCCCAGCTTCACCCGCCCCGTGCAGGACGAGCACGTGGTGGAGAAGCACGATGCCAGCCACGGCATGATCCGCACCGAAGTGCGCTCGCGCGACGGCGACAGCCACTTGGGCCACGTCTTCCCCGATGGCCCGCGCGCCAGCGGCGGCTTGCGCTACTGCATCAACTCCGCCTCGCTGCGCTTCATTCCGCTGGAAGAGCTGGAGAAGGAGGGCTACGGCGAGTTCCTCCACCTGTTCGACAACGAGAGGGACGACGCATGAGCCCGACCAGCGAACGCGCCATCCTGGCCGGCGGCTGCTTCTGGGGCATGCAGGAACTGATCCGCCAGCAGCCCGGCGTGCTGTCCACCCGCGTGGGCTACTCCGGTGGCGACGTGCCGAACGCTACCTATCGCCACCACGGCAGCCACGCCGAGGCGATCGAGATCAGCTTCGATCCCGCGCGCATCAGCTATCGGCAGCTGCTGGAGTTCTTCTTCCAGATCCACGACCCGAGCACGCCGAACCGTCAGGGCAACGACCGCGGCGCCAGCTATCGTTCGGCGATCTTCTACACCAGCGAAGCACAGCGGCAGATCGCGCTGGACACCATCGCCGATGTCGATGCCAGCGGGCTGTGGCCGGGCAAGGTGGTGACCGAGCTCGCCCCCGCCGGCGATTTCTGGGAGGCGGAACCCGAGCACCAGGACTACCTGCAGCATTACCCCAGCGGCTACACCTGCCACTTCGTCCGGCCGGGCTGGAAGCTGCCGCGCCGCGGCGGGGAGACCAGGCAAGCTGGCTGATCGCTGGCGCGAACCGAGCTACTCGGGCAGAGTGCGTTTCCGCAAATCCGCACTGATCCGAATCGCCCATGGATGCTTTCAGCTACCTGTCCGTCCTGCTCTCGATCATCGTGGGCCTGGCAATCACCCAGGTGTTGCAGGGCCTGCGCGGCCTGATGCTGGCGCGCTCCAGCGCCACGATGTACTGGCCTTCGCTGGCATGGGCCATCGTGCTGCTGGTGCTCGACGTGCAGGTCTGGTGGGCGATGTACGACCTGCGCCTGCGCCAGGATTGGAGCTTCCTGGGTTTCTCCGTGCTGCTGGCGCAAACCGTGCCGTTGTACCTGCTGGCCGGGCTGGTCCTGCCGGACATCGTCGCGGGTGAACCGGTCGACCTGCGCCGGCATTACTACGCCAACCACCGCTGGTTCTACACCTTGCTGGTGCTGCTGCTGGTAATCAGCCTCGGCAAGAGCTGGATGCTCCATGGCGCCCTGCCACGGACGCTGGACACAGGCTTCCAGCTGATTTTCATTGCCGCCTCCCTGCTGGGCGCATGGACCGCCCGCGAGTGGCTGCACAAGGCGCTGGTGATCTTCAGCGCCACGCTGGTGGCCGCCTATATCGCGATGCTGTTCGCCCACCTGCGCTGAACGCTTCAGCGCAGCAGCACATCCACTGCCTGCCGGGCCATCGTGGACACCACGCGAAACAGCATGCCGAGCACGTATTCGACGAAGGCCACGGTAATGTTGACCGTGGCCGCGATCGCGCGGCCCATGAAGCGCATGATCGCGGTGATCAGGTTGCGGATCATGGCGGCCAGCCGCAGCGATTGCAGTGCGCCGGAGTAGAGCAGCCGCGCCAGCGTGTCGAGAACCGTGGCGCCGCCCAGCACGGCCAGCCCCGCACCGTGACCCAGCGCGGAGAGGATCCAGTCCAGCGCGCGGAGAATCCAGCGCAGGGCGGTCGCCGACAGCATCATGCTGGGCCCGCCGACCGCGGCGGCCACGCCCAGCCAGGCTTCGGCCTGCTCGAAGCTGTCCGGCCCCTCCTGCAGCACCGGCAGCCCACGCCACGTGGCGTCGCCGACCGAGCGGCGATACTGCGGCATCAGGTGCGCTTCGATGGACACCAGCTTGCCCGGTCCCTTCATGCGGTAGGCGGTATCGCGCCAGGGCACGTGGCTGTAAGGGTAGACCGGCACCATCGGCACCAGGTCGGTGTCGTGGTAGACCCGATGGATCGCATCGGCGCCCAGTCGCCGGGTGAGGTATTGCGCATGCAGCTCGACCCCGGCGCGAGGCGCGCCGAAGGTGTACAGCTGCAGCTTGCAGCCGAGGTCGCCGAGGCTGTCGGCCACCAGCGTGGCGATCGCGCCGCCGAGGCTGTGGCCCACCACATGGACCGTGGATACGTCGGCGGGCGAACCGATCGCCTGGCGAATCTGCGGCAGCAGGGTTTGCGCCGCCGCCCAGAAGCCGGCATGCACCGTGTAGCCACTCGGACCGGTGACGCCGGCCATGCGCAGGTTGCTGAGCCAGTCGTAGGCACTGGTCTTGAAGGTGCCGCGGATCGAAACCAGCCGCTCGCGTTCGCGCGCATTCCTGCCGCGCGCCACGTAGCCGAAGCCCGTGCGCTGGCTGACCGGCGAACTACCCAGGCCGGTCGAGCCGGTCAGTCGCGTGCCGCCCAGCAGGTCGAACGACTCGCGCGCCGTCGGCGCCGCAGTCGCCGCATCGATCATGTCGGTGGACAGACGCAAGGCATACGCGCTGTCCGCGATTTCGGCGGCCTGCGCCGGTGAAAGGTCATTCGACATCCCGCATCCCCTTTGCCTGGATCGAATCGGCTGATCGCCCGGGTCAGATCGCCTTGCAGATACCGTAATGCGTGCCCTCGAAGTCGGGCGCGCGGGTCAGTTCGCATTCCAGGTTGAGCGGCTTGCCGTCGAGCTCGGCATTGGGCTCGTAGGAATTCCTGGTGTGCCGCCATGCCGTGTAATCCCGGCCCTCATAGCTGATGGTGATCTTCTGCAGAATCACCGGCTGGTGCGGCACTGCGCGCAAGACGCCCGGGCGGCGCTCCACCATCGGAAAGTGGAAGCGGCCTTGCGCATCGCTGCGCGCGCGCGCGGGCGGCACGTCGTTCTTGTTGTCCGACCACACCACTTCCTGCACCAGCTCGGCGCCCTGCACCGGCTTGCCGTCGCTCAGCACCGTGCCGTGCACCTCGGAAAAAAGCACCAGCGGACTGGACAACCCCATGGCGCACCCCTCGGACAGAATGAAAGCCAACAAGAACAGTGTCGCCACGGCCAGCGTGCCGGGTCGTGGCAAGAGGCGCCGCCTCTCCCTCCCTGGTTTTCCCGCCCGCATCGGCATGCCCTGTCCCCCTCGAACGCCAACCGTACCGGCAAACCGCCCGCGAAAAAAGTGCGGGACTCGTCATCCCGGAATCGAGCCGTCTTGCGGGCTACGCCCACGGCTCGGATTCGCCCAGCAGCTGACGCAACCGGGCATCATCCATCGCGGCCAGCTCGTCCTCGGCCACGCGCAGATTCTCCGCCGACAGGGCAAGCTGACGGATCTCGCCGACGCCGGCGCGCGAGAACACCAGCCGCACGTTGCCATACGAGGCATCCAGCAGCGCGGCCTGCCAGTGGTCGCCGTGGATATCCTCGAAACTGCGCATGCTTGTGCCACCTTTCGCCAGTGATCTGTCGATTGTATCGGCGCATCTCGCCGCAGGCGTCGATCCCCCGCCCGCTCGTTCGTCGCATGATGGCAGACCGGCCATCCCGGCCGTGTCCTCCGCAGGAGTCCGCTCATGTCCTACATCGACGGTTTCGTGATCGCCGTGCCCGAGGCCAACCGCGCACAGTTCATCGCCCACGCGCGCCGCTTCGACGCGATCTTCCTTGAGGTCGGCGCCACCCGCGTGATGGAGTGCTGGAGCGACGACGTGCCCGACGGCAAGCTCACCGACTTCCGCCGCGCGGTACAGGCGACGGCCGACGAGGCGGTGGCGTTCTCCTGGATCGAGTGGCCCGACAAGGCCACCCGCGATGCCGGCATGGAGAAGTTCATGAAGGATCCGCGCATGGAGGCAGCGGCCGACTGCCCGTTCGACGGCAAGCGGATGATCTTCGGCGGCTTCGTGCCGGTGGTCAGCCTGCCCGGCTGAGCGCCGCGAGCCGCACTGCGTCCACGGGATCGGACGGGTAGCCTCGGCCCGCGCGGTTGGCCATACTGCAGGCCAACCGGTAACGCCCGACGGCCGCACGCCACCCGATGATCCCCAAGCTTCCTCCGCTCGCCGATGTGCTGGACCTGATGCCCGATGCGGTCTGCGTGGTCGATGCCGAGGGGCGGCTGCTTTACGTCAACGCGAGTTTCGAGCGAATACTCGGCCACGCGCCGGCCGAGGTACTCGGCCGGCCCATTTTCGACCTGGTGCACCCGGACGACCGCGAGGCCACCCTGCGGCAGGCCAGCCAGGTCATGGCTGGCGAGCTGCAGCGCCACTTCCGCAACCGCTACATCCATCGCGACGGCCACAGCGTGGACATCCAGTGGTCGGCGCGCTGGCTGCCCGAGTACGGCGTGCGCATCGGCGTGGCCCACGAAGTGACCGAGCTGCGCCGCAACGAACGGGAACTGGAACATCGCGCCAGCCATGATCTGCTGACCGGCCTGCCCAACCGCCATCGCCTGTACGTGGAGCTGAAGCACGCCATCGCCAGGGCTGCGGAAACCGGCGAAGGCCTGGCGCTGCTCTACCTCGACCTCGACGGATTCAAGGCAGTCAACGATCGCGCCGGCCACGCAGCCGGCGATCGCGTGCTGCGCGAAGTGAGCCAGCGACTGCAACAGGGCTTGCGCCAGGGTGACCTGGTGGCGCGCGTCGGCGGCGACGAGTTCGTGGCGCTGCTGCCGGGTTGCCGCGACAGCCGGGCCGCCCGCACCATCGCCGACGACCTGCGTGCCCGCCTCGGCTTGCCTTGCACCCTGCCCGACGGCCCGTTCCGCCCGGACGCCAGCATCGGCATCGCCTGCTATCCCCGCGACGGCAGCGACGCCGAAGCGCTGCTGGCGCACGCCGATCGCACGATGTACATCGCCAAGCGCCGCCAGTAGCGCGAAGCGGAAAGCCGGGCTGCACCGCGACGCGATCCGGAGCGGCGCGCCACGCTCCCCGAAACACCGACCCGACTGCGCGACGCGATGCGCGCCACGCATGCCGCCTCACGCCATGTCGAGCATCGCCCCACGCAACACGTCCAGATGCGGCGCGTAAGGGCGCCAGCGGCCGCTGCTTCGATCATGGATCGGCTCGCGAACCTGGGCCGCGCTGGGCGTGGCCACCGGCGCCTCGTTTCGTTCCGGGTGGAGGCAGGCTTCCTCCAGCGCGAGGCCGCACGGATCGAGAATCCTGCGCAAGGCGACGCCGGGCTCGCGGACGAGATCGGCATAGGCCACTTCGATCACGGCATCGGGCATCGTGGCCTGCCAATGCCGCGCCAGGCGCCGGTACTGGCTGTAGTAATGAACCATGGCGCGCTGGTCGTAGCTGTACGCCGCCCGGTTCCCGAACATCATGCTCAGGTTCGAGAAGCACACCTCCAGCGGGTCGCGCACCATGTGCACGATGGGCGCGTGCGGCAACGCGCGGCGGATGTGGGCGACCATGCGGATATTGGTCGGCAGCTTGTCGATGAAGTACCGACGCCCCTGTGCCCGCCAGCGCGTCTGCGCAAGATAGCGCGCACCGAGCTCGGCCAGGTCCAGCCCCGCACCACGCTCGATCGCCGCCAGCGTGCCCGCGGCGCCGTGCGGGACCACCCCGGCGACCCGGCGCAACTGTTGCGGGAAATCCGTGATTTCCCCGGCCGAGGCCACCTGCGAATGGCTCGACAGCATGCGGTCGAGCAGCGTCGTTCCGGAGCGCGGCATGCCGACGATGAAGATCGGCTGCGGCCC